>JADZCW010000093.1 GCA_020851395.1 Phycisphaeraceae bacterium | reverse complement strand
GAGACGTCGGTGTACCTCAAGAAGCAGGAGGAGGACTGGGCGCTGACGTTCCTGGCCGGGTCGAGCCTCAACGACTTCCTGGCCCAGCCGAACCTGCTGCAGACGCCGGGGTATGACGTCGAGCGTATGCCGGAGCTGGGGTGGTGGCAGGTGGGCCGGGGGCTGGCGGACGACCGGCTGACGTACTACGGGCAGACGCAGGCGTCGCGCTTGCGGGTGCTGACGGACGAGACGACGCCGGGGCAGCGCGGGTTCACGGCGGCGCAGAGCATGGACCTGTTCGGGATCGGGCAGGACACGCGGTTCGAGGACGCGGTGCTGGCGACGGGGATGCCGGACGACTCGGTGCTGCGGCTGGACTCGCGGCACGAGATCCAGGCGCCGACGCGGATGCTGATCTTCGACGTGACGCCCTACGCGGCGGGGCGGGTGACGGCGTACGACACGGACTTCAGCGGGTTCGACAGCGCGGCGGACTACGCGCGGCTGTGGGGGACGCTGGGCGTGCGGGTGGGGACGGAGTTCTCGCGGGCGTACGAGTCGGTGAATCTGCCGCTCCTGGACGTGCACGGGATCCGTCACATCTTCGAGCCAACGACGGACCTGTTCATGACCGGCTCGACGGTCAGCCCCGGGGCGTACCCGGTGTACGACCCGGACGTCGAGGGGATCAGCGACGCGTGGGGCGTGCGTCTGGGCGGTCGGAACACGCTGCAGACACGTCGCGGCGGGCCGGGGCGGTGGCGGACGGTCGACTGGATCACCTTCGACAACACGCTGTCGGTTTACGGCAACGAGCCGAGCCCGGACGCGGAGGTGCCGGTACCGCTGGGCTACCGGCCCGAGTACGGGATGGGCGGGGACAACCTCAACAGCCGGCTGATGTGGATGGTCAGCGACACGTTCGCGCTGTCGGGCGAGCAGACGTACGGGCTCTACGATCAGGAGGTCGAGCGGTGGCGGGTGGGGGTGCAGATCGACCACTCGCCGGAGGTGTCGACGCACGTGGATTACGTGCACATCCCGGACCTGGACCAGTCGCTGCTGGTGTACGGGCTGCGTTATCGGATGAGCGCCAAGTACCGGATGCTGATCGAGCACACGCTGGACCTGGACGGGCCGGACGTCTCGCGGCAGATCGACGTGGGCGTTGAGCGGCTGCTGGCGCGGTCGCGGGTGCGGGTGCAGGCGAGCTTCAACCAGGTGGACAACGAGCAGAGCGTGGTGATCCTGCTGATCCCCGAGGGGATCAGCGCCCGCGGCGACCGGCAGTGGGACACGCCGGCCGGCGGGCCGTGATGCCGGCCCTCTCGCCCGGTCGGCGGTTCACCCGCTCGCCCGGTCCTGTTTGGTATACTACCCGGTTCGCTCCGACGCCGTCGCTGCTCGGCGAGGCGGGCGGAGAGGCGATCGATCGAATGTCTGACCCCTGGAGCGCAACATGCTCAAGTTCTTCCGCAAGTATCTGCTGAACAAGTGGGTCCTGGCCCTGGGGACCTGCTTCCTGATGGTGATCTTCCTGCTGCCGTCGGGCTACGGCGGCGGCCGGGGAGGCAGCGACGTGGTGATCGGGTACGCCGGCGGCCGGAAGGTCTATCAGTCCGAGCTTCAGGACGCCGAGGGGCAACTGCACGTCCTGGGGCAGATCTCGCCGCTCTTGGCGCTGCGGGCGGCGGACGGTTCGATGCAGTGGATGCTGATGAAGATCGAGGCAAAGAAGCTGGGCCTGTCGGCGAGCACGACCGAGGCGCAGCAACTGATCTCGATCGACGACCTGACCAAGGTGTCGCGCCGGCTGGGCGTGCACGAGTCGGTGGTTATCCGGGCGCTGCAGGACCTGGTGATGGTGCACCGGTACAAGCAACTGGTCCAGGGGCGGTCGTACGCGCCGCTGAGCGAGGCGTTGCAGGATGACATGGACATCGCCCAGCGTTACGGGATCAACACGCTGGCGGCGGCGGGCGAGCTGCTTCCCTGGACGCGGGGAGAGACGCGGGTGTCGACGCCACTGATCGAGCGGTTCCTGTACGACCAGGCGGCGCGGGCGAGGCTGACGGTGGTCAAGGTCGACGCTCGGCGTCAGATGGACCAGTCGCCCGAGCCGACGCCGGAGCAACTGACGGGGTTGTTCGAGCAGTACAAGAACGACCTGCCGGGCCAGAGCAAACCGTACGGGATCGGGTTCATGTTCCCGCGGCGGGTGAAGATCGAGTATCTGGTGCTGCCGGCCGAGCGGCTGCGTGCGGCCGTGGAGGTCAACGAGGCCGAGGCGCTGGCGTACTACCAGAAGAACAAGCAGAAGTTCGAGACCGCGACGCCGGCGGCGACGCAGGAGTCGGCGGTCGGGGGGGTGGACCCGCGGTACCGGCAGGCGCGGGGTCTGGCGATCTCGGAGCTGACGAACCAGAAGGCGCAGGAGCTGGCGGACCGGATCCTGCGCCGGGCGCGGGGCATCCTGCTCAGCGAGGACGCGCGGAACCTGGTGCAGGAGGGCGGGTACTACGTGCTGCCCGAGGGCTGGCAGCCGATGGGGCTGCGGGCGCTGGCGCAGCGGCTCGAGACGGAGTTCTCCGTGCAGCCGGACGTGATGATCCGGGACCATGAGCTGCTGGCGATCGACGAGCTGGGACAGCTGCCGGGCATCGGCGAGGCGGCGATGGTCAGCGGCGACCAGGTGGCGAGCCTGCCGGAATACGTGGCCAGCGCCAAGGAGCTCGAGCCCGAGGCGGGCAACCCGCTGGTGATCGAGCGGCTGCAGGTGAACATGCCCAGCAAGCCGCTGGCGGACCGGGCGGGGTCGCGGTATCTGTTCCGTCTGATCGAGGCCCGGCCGCAGCGCGTGCCGGCGACGATCGACGAGGTGATGGACGAGGTCAGGACGGCGGCGCGGAGGCTCGAGGCTTATCGTCGGCTCGAGGGGGATGAGCGTCAGGCCTGGCTCGACCGCGCCAGGGCCACGACGCTGGAGAAGCTGGCGACGGAGACGGGCGCCAAGCTGGTCCAGACGCCGCAGTTGACACGGTCCGAGCCGACGCCGTTCGCGGGCATGCAGCCGCCAGCGGTCGAGGAGGTCGGGCGGAGTTCGTCGTTCATCGACGCCGTGTTCAACTTCGCGCAGGAGCTGGACGTCCAGGGTGATCTGGAGTCGCTGGCGGCCGAGCAGCGGATCACGGCCGTGCCCGTCGATGCTCAGATGAGCCTCTATCTCGTCCGTGTCGATGAGTTCTTGCCGCCGCTGCGGTCTCAGATCCGCCAGCAGATGGCTGAGCGCCGGGTGCCCAGCCTGGTGGGCAACCTCATCGACAAACCCCGCCACGACGACCCGCTGGCGGTTGAGTCGATCAGCAAGCGCATCAACTTCCTGCGTCCGGGGCAGGAAAAACAGGAGGAAAGCCCGACCCAGCCGCAGACGACGTCGCAGTCCATCTGAGGCGAGCTCCACGCACAGAAAAAAACCCACGCCCGTAGGGGCGTGGGTTTTTCTTTGAGTTTGAAAGGATCGGTCATCGCTGCCGCCGCAGCAATGCCATCCCGCCCAGGGCCAGGAGGGTGAGGCTGGCAGGCTCGGGGATGGCGGCGAGCTGGGCGGAGTCGACGCCGCTGCCGGCGAGCAGGGCGACGAAGGTGTTGATGTCCTGGACGTTGATGACGCCGGACTGGTTGGGGTCGACCTCGCCGT
>JADZCW010000092.1 GCA_020851395.1 Phycisphaeraceae bacterium | reverse complement strand
GCGAGCCTGATCGGCATCGGGGCGGGGATGCTGGTGATCCTTCTCGACTCGCCGCCAACGATGATCATCTCGCTGGCGATCCCGCTGTCGGTCATCGGCACCTTCGTGGTGATGGCGGGCTTCGGGCGGAACCTCAACGTCGTGAGCCTGGCGGGCCTGGCGTTCGCGGTGGGCATGGTCGTGGACAACGCGGTGGTGGTGCTCGAGAACACTGACCGCCACCTGGGCCTGGGCAAGACGCCGATCAAGGCGGCCTACGACGGGGCGAAGGAAGTGTGGCTGGCGGTGCTGGCGTCCACGGCCACGACGGTGGTGGTGTTCATCCCCGTGCTGACGCTGCAGGAAGAGGCGGGCCAACTCTTCAAGGACATCTCGCTGGCGGTGTGTGCGGCCGTGACGCTGTCGCTGATCGTGTCGGTGACGGTGATCCCCTCGGCGGCGTCGCGCTGGCTGCACAAGAAAACGGAGCAGACCTCGGTCGCGCGGAAGGACTTCGAGGACCTCTACGGACTGGCGACGCTGCTGGACGGGATGCGGGTGTTCGTGGCCGACTTCGTCCACTGGGCCTCGGGCTCGTGGGCGGTGCGGCTGGCGATCGTGGGGCTGTTCACGGTCGGGTCGCTGGTGGCGTCGATGCTGCTGATGCCGCCGACGACCTACCTGCCCGGCGGCAACCAGAACCTGGTGTTCGGCATGATGCTGATCCCTCCGGGGTACAACATCCAACAGAACGAGACGATCGCCGACCGCGTCGAGGCGGGCATCCGGCCCTACTGGGAGGCGCGGACGTGGGAGAACGCGCTGACGCTCCCCCCGGTGGCCAGCATGATGACCGGCGAGGTGCAGAAGGTGCCGCCGGTCGACCAGTTCTTCTTCGTGTCGTGGAGCGGAACGATCTTTATGGGGGCCGCGAGCCTGGACAAGGAGGTCGTCCGGCCGATCGAGACGCTGCTGACGAATTCGATGATGACCGTCCCGGGGGCGTTCGGGTTCGCGCAGCAGGCGTCGCTCTTCGGCCGGGGCCTGGGCGGGACCAACTCGCTGGACGTGGACCTGATCGGCGAGGACCTGGACCAGGTGCGCACCTCGGCCGAGGCGCTGTACATGGCGCTGATGCAGCGGTACGGGCAGGCGGCGATCCGGCCGGACCCCCTGAACTTCAACCTCACCGGGCCGGAGCTGCAGGTCAAGATCGACCGGGTCAAGGCGGCGGACCTGGGCGTGGACGTGGCTGCGTTGGGGCTGGGCGTGCAGGCCCTGGTCGACGGGGCGATCGTGGGCGACTACCGGTACCAGGGCAAGTCGATCGACCTCCTGATGACGCGCGATCCGTCGTTCGAGCTGACGCCGCAGACGCTGGCGATGGTGCCGGTGGCGATCAGCCCGGCCAGCGGCGGCGGGACGGTGCCGCTGTCGTCGATCGCCACGCTGGCGCCGACGCAGGCGCCCCAGCAGATCAAACGGATCGAGCAGCGCCGGGCGATCACGCTGACGGTAGCCCCGCCGCGCGAGGTGCCGCTCGAGCAGACGACGGCCGAGATCCAGTCGATGATCGAGCCGATGCGTCAGTCCGGGGCGATCAGCCCGGGCGTGGACGTCGAGATGGCGGGCACGGCCGACAAGCTCATCCAGGTGCGTGAATCGTTCCTGGGCGAGTGGCACGGGTTCTCGATCGCCAGCCTGCGGAGCCTGGTCTTCAGCCGGATGTTCTTGGCCCTCCTGGTCAATTACCTGGTGATGGCCTGGCTGTTCAACAGCTTCCTCTACCCGATCGTGATCATGTTCTGTGTGCCGTTGGCGACGGTCGGCGGGTTCCTGGGGCTGCGGCTGCTGCACACCTTCGTGCCGACGCAGCTGCTGGACGTGGTGACGATGCTGGGGTTCGTGATCCTCATCGGCACGGCGGTGAACAACGCGATCCTGCTCGTGGCCCAGGCGCTCAACTTCATGCAGGGCTTCGGCGAGAGCGCCCAGGACAAGCTCGAAAAAGCGATGACGCCGCGCGAGGCGATCCGCGAGTCGGTGCGGACGCGTCTGCGGCCGGTGTTCATGACCACGACCTCGACGCTCTTCGGCATGCTGCCGTTGGTGATCAAGCCCGGGGCGGGCAGCGAACTCTACCGCGGGCTCGGAAGCGTGGTGCTCGGGGGCCTGGCGGTGTCGACGGTGTTCACGCTGGTGGTCGTGCCGCTGGTGATGAGCATGACGCTTGACCTGAAGATCGCGATCTATCGCCGCCTGGGCTGGCCGGTTAAGGAGCTCAACGAGGTGGAGGTCGCCGGGGCGTCGACGGGGCCTTGAGAAAAGTCGCAGAAAAAACTCTTCGAGCGGCGTTCATCGCGGGACGGCGCACGCTTCGCGCCGAACCAAGGTCCGAGAAGCGTCGGAGTGATGTTGTGGTCCGGACGGAGCCGATGGTGAAGAGGGATCTCCGTCGGCCGGCGTGTGATGATCGTCGGGCGGGGCGGGGAGACCTTCTTCAAGGGATGGACGTCATGCCCAAACACGCCCTGGCCACGAAGTTTTCGCCCCCCAAACGCGGCAAGAAGTACTTCACGCT
>JADZCW010000091.1 GCA_020851395.1 Phycisphaeraceae bacterium | reverse complement strand
TTGGGATGGATGCCGGCTTTCATGGCCGAGGCTCCTTCGGGGTCGATAAGCCAACCCTGGGGTGAGTCCTGTATTATAGACGATTCACGATTGGCCGCAAACGCCCCCGGAAGTACGTTTGGGGCCGGCGCAAGACCGGGCAGGGCAGCCAGAAAGGGTTCGCATGAAGGTTTACCTCCAGGGCCGGCTCGTCGAGCACGAATCGGCATCCATCCCCTTTGACGACGCGGGTTTCCAGCATGCGATGGGCCTGTTCGAGACGATGAACGCCGTCAGCGGCAAGGTCTTCCGGCTTCAGGAGCACCTAGTCCGTCTGGAAAAGAGCGCCAAGGAGCTTGGCCTGGCCCGCGAGCTGGACAAGGGCAAGCTGGCCGACGCGGTGCGGCAGACGCTGGCGGCCAACGGCATGGACCGGGCCCGCGTGCGGCTGACGATCACCCCCGGCTCGATGTCCATGCTCAAGCCCCCGGCGCCGAACCAGCCGCCGCCGGTGCCGACGGTCATGGTCGTGGCCCAGCCGCCGACGGAGTACGACCCGGCCTACTTCGAGAAGGGCGTCACGGTCCTGGTGACCCCGCCGATGGCCAGCCCGTTCGACCCCATGAGCGGCCACAAGACGCTTAATTACTGGCAACGTCTGCGGACGCTTCGCCAGGCGGCGAGCGTCGGGGCGGGGGAGGCCATTTGGCTGAATCTGACCAACCACCTGGCCAGCGGGGCGGTGAGCAACGTCTTTCTGATAAAGGACGGCACGCTTCTGACGCCCATTGCTCATGGTGAGGAGGAGTCCGGAGCATTGCACGCCCCGGTCCTGCCGGGGGTGACGCGGGCGGCGGTGCTGGCCATCGCCCAGGCCAAGCGGTGGGCGGTGCGGAGGCAGATGCTCAGCGTCGAGGACCTGCTCGGTGCTGACGAGGTCTTCCTGACGAATTCGATGTGGCTGGTGTTGCCGGTGACGAAAGTCGAGCGTGAGGTCGTCGGCGACGGCACGGCCGGTGCGCTGACCCGGGAGATCCGCCAGGCGGTCCTGGACCTGGTGGCGGACGAGACGGCCGGCTGATCGATCAGCGACGACGGCGCAGGATCAGCAGGACGGGGGCCAGCCCCAGGCCGACGGGCTCGGGCACGAGGGCCATCAGCGATGAGGTGTCGGCACCCGGTCCGGAGGACGCGGTCAGCGCCGCGATGAAGGGGTTGATGTCTTGCACGTTGACTGCGCCGTCACCGCTCAGGTCGCCGACGGCGACGCGGTCGAGCCAGTAGAACTGCTGCTCGTAGGCCGGGCTGCTGGTCAGGGCCAGGATGAAGGGGTTGATGTCCTGGACGTTGACGAGCCCGTCGCCGTTGAGGTCACCGAGGAAGATGTCGGCCTGGATCAACGATCCGCCGTCGAGGTGGATCGTGCCGCCGAGGTCGGTCAGACGCTGGTAGTAGACCTTCCGACCATTGAGGTAGAGGTCCGTGTCCAGGCCGAGAATCAGGTGCTTGACGTAAAGGACCTCGGAGCCGGGCGGGGTCGGGCCGTTGACGGACTCATCGACCAGCACGACCGAGGCGGGCATGACGTCGTCCTGGCCTTGCGGCAGGAGTTCGAGCGTGCCGAGGGTGAAGTTGTCCTTGAAGGCGGGCAGGGCACGGCCCCCATCGACGCCGGCGACCTCGACCTGCGGGTCGGCCGGGCGGGATTCGTGCATGCGAAGCCGGACCAGCGACAGGTCTTTGAAGGCGGACTTGTCGCTGGAGGTCATCTCGAAGTCCGCCGCGTGCAGGTCGATGGCCGATCCAGGCGTGGCGGCCAGCGAGCTCTGCGGGCCGAATCGCGCCCACTGGCCATTGATGTGCAGGCCGGCATCGGCGGTTAATTCGACGCGACCTTGGCCGTTGAGCCCGACGACCATGGCGGGGGTGCGGAATTGCCCGCCCTGGAGCTTGAGCGTGCCCGATGAGCCGGCGGCGAAGCCCAGGACGGCGCCGTGGACGCTGTGATACTCGCCGGCCGTCTGGGTCATCACGCCATGGCCTTGGTAACCCAGGAAAAGGGTCAGGGCCTGGAGGTCTCCGCCATCGAGGTCGAGCTTGGCCTGCCCGGCGGCGACAGTCTCGCCGATGTAAAGCTGGCCGAGGCTCGCGGCGCCGCCGTCCTGCCGGTAGCGATGCTCGCCGACCGCGCCGCCGCGGACGCGCAGGTAGTCGGCCGTCAGCGTCCCGCCCGACATCTCGTACCGGTCGATGATCGTCAGGTACTCGGCGTCGTGCGTGCCGCCGTGCTGTTCGACGGCCCCGCGACCGGCGCCGCCGACCCAGGCGGACCAGTTGTGAAGTGTTCCGTCCCAGAGGTCGAAGTTGCCATTACCCTTGGCGTAGTAGTAGCCCAACAGCAGGAAATCATTGAAGCGGGCCTCGCCATGAAACTGACTGAACTGCCCCGAGCTGGTCGAGCCGATCTCGAGCATGTCATCGGCCCGGAAGTCCCCCCCGAGCATGGAGTATCCGGTGGAGGAGTCGATCCATCCACGGCCGAGGATGTGGACGCTGCCGTCAAGCTGCATGAAGGTGGGGCGGAAGACGGCGCCGGGACTCGAGGCCATGTGGATCGCCGCGGCGGTCAGGCTCGCGTTGCTGTCGTGCATCCAGTAAATGCCCCCGTCGGAGATCTGCACGGTGGAGGTGGTGGTCAGCGAGGTCGCGTAGTGGGAGAAGCTGGTCGTTGACTGGTCGTAGTTGGCCAGGCTGAAGAAGGTGACGGTCGGGTCGCCGGAGGTGAGGGTGGCGTTTCCCTCGATGAACCACGCCTCGTCGGTCGAGCCGGGCAGACGCGGGCTCCAGCGGCTGACGTCGGACCAGTCGGCGGTGGCGTCGGACGGTCCCGTCCAAACGCACAGAACGCCTCCCGCTCGCCCAGTGATTGCCAGGATCAGGATCAGAGTCGCCCACAGGGGCACGGTGAGGAACCGCTGGATCACGTTGATTCTCCCTTCCACGATAACGCGGCCAGGACGTTGGGGGCGACCCGCTCGACAAGACTCATCAATTCACTGAGAAGACAAACTGCATTCCAATCTGATGATACCGCGCGGGGGCGGACGGACCAAGGATTACGCGACAGAGTTGTAGCCGGTGGGTGGAACTTGCCTGAAATGCTCAAGATGCCTAGTTTGGCGCTCATGGCGGAACATCATGTTCTGGTGTCGTTGGATATCTCCGTGGCCTACGGGCGTGGGATCCTGCGCGGGGTGACGCGGTTCGTGCGCGACCATCCGAGCTGGGTGGTGCAGCTCGTGCCGGTGTGGGACAGCCGCAACCTGCTGGCGTCGGAGGCCCATGCGATCCTGATCCAGGCGATCAACCCCGAAGTGGGGCGCGTGCTGACCGAGGCCGGGCGCGTGGCGGTGAACGTGGCGGACAATCGGCCGGACCACCCTCTGCCGTCGGTCGGAAGCGACAACATCGAGATCGGCCGGCGGGTGGCGGAGTGCCTTCTGGACCTGGGGCTGAGGCACTTCGCCTTTGTCGGCCAGCGCGAGCAGTGGTACGCCTCGCAGCGATGCAAGGGCTTCGTCGAGCGCGTGCGGGAGGCGGGCTTCGAGACGGCCGAGTTCCAGTCACAGGAGACCTCGCCGATCGAGGACCTTCAGCAATGGCTCTCGAAGCTGCCCCGGCCGTTTGGGGTGCTGGCCCAGAACGACATCACGGGGCGGGACACCATCGCCGCGGCGCTCGACGCGGGGCTTCGCGTGCCGCAGGACATGGCCATCGTCGGGGTCGACAACGACGAGATGGTCTGCGACCTGTGCCGGGTGCCGATTTCGAGCCTCGCCATCAGCTCCGAACGGATCGGGTTCGAGGCGGCGATGCTGCTGGACCGCATGATCGCGGGCAAGACGGACATCCCCCGCGCCACGCTGGTCTGGCCCAAGAGCGTGGCCGTCCGCCGGTCGTCGGAGATGCTGGCCGTGGACGACCCGGTGGTGGTCAAGGCCCTCGAGCACATCCGCAAGCACGCCTGCGAGACGCTGGAGGTTGAGGACCTTTTGACGCTGCTGGACCTGTCTCGCCGCAGGCTCGAGCAGCGCTTCGCCGCGTCACTGGGCATCAGCCCCGCCGCCGCCATCGCCCGCGCCAAACTCGACAAGCTCCGTCGAAAGCTCGAGAACACCGACGACCCTATGAGCCGGGTGGCCGAGGACTGCGGTTTCCCGGACGCCGCGTCGATGAGCAAGTTCTTCCGCCGCGAGATGAACATGACCCCGTCGGAGTACCGCGGGCGCACGAGCCTGGATTAGCGGGCATGAGGGATGGTGGGGTGGATCGGCGTCCGAGCGGCCCCCCGCGGATCACACGTTGAAGAGGAAGTGGCAGACGTCGCCGTCCTGCATGACGTAGTCCTTGCCCTCGACGCGCATCTTGCCGGCGTGCTTGATCGCGGCCTCGGTCTTGTGCTTCTCGAGGTCGCTGACGGAGTAGATCTCGGCCCGGATGAAGCCGCGCTGGATGTCCGAGTGGATCACGCCGGCCGCCTCGGGCGCCGGGGCGCCGATGCGGATGGTCCAGGCCTTGATCTCCTTAGGGCCGGCGGTGAAAAAGGATTGCAGGCCCAGCACCTTGTAGGCCGCGCGGGCCACGACGGCCAGGGCGGGCTCGCTAAGGCCCATCCCCGCGAGCATCTCACCCCGCTCGGACTCGGGCAGCTCGGACAGCTCCGCCTCGAGCTTGCAGCAGGTCGACACCACCAGGATCCCGCGCTTGGCCGCGTAGGCATCGAGCTTCTTGACCAGCGGGCTCTGGGCGGAAAGATCGTTCTCGGAGATGTTCGCTACGTAGAGCACGGGCTTGGCGGTCAAGAGGGCGTAGCTTTTGAGCTCGTGGAGCTGCTCGGGCGTCAGCCCCGCGGCGGAGATCGGCGTGCCCTGCCCCAGGGCGTCGGCGCACTTCTGCAGGAGCACGAGCCGGCCCTTCTGCTCCTTGTCGCCTGTGCGGGCTTTTCGCTCGGTGTTCTTGATCGAATTCTCGACCACCTCCAGGTCGGCGATGGCCAGCTCCGTCTCGACCTCCTCGACGTCCCGGACGGGGTCGACTGAGCCGTGAATGTGCGGCACGTCGGGATCCTCGAAGCAGCGGACGACGTGCAGCAGAGCATCGACATTGCGCAGGTGGGCGAGGAACTTGTTGCCCGTGCCCTTGCCCTGGCTCGAGCCCGAGACCAGTCCCGCCACGTCCACGAGCTGGATGTCGGCCGGGACGATCTTCTGCGTCTCGATGAACTTGTTGAGCAATGCCAGCCGCGGGTCGGGCACCTTGACCATGCCGATGTTGGGTTTGGCCCCGGCGGCCGTGCCCACGCCCAGGGCGGTGAGCGCGTTGAAGAGCGTGGTCTTGCCGACATAGGACAAACCGATGATGCCTGCTTCCATGGAGAATCGGTCCGGTGCGGGGGGGGTCTAGTGGCGGATCAAGGGGCAAGAGTGTAGCCGAAGCGCGGACCTGGGGCATCCGGGCTTGTCAGGCCGATGGATTGTGCGGGCGTGAATCAGGCCGGAGTCTGCTGCCGGCTGGCCTTGTAGATGGCGCCCCAGGCCCAGACCATCAGCACCACCAGCACCACGTCCACGAAGGCCACGGGCTTCCACACGTCCTTGATGCCGCTGGCCCACCAATAGTAGAAGATCATCGCCGCGACGCAGACCTTGGCCAGGAGGGTGAAAGGGATGAGGTTGCGGTTGGCCAGCGGCCGCCAGGCCACGGCCAGGGCCATCAGGCCGAAGGTGATGACCATTGCGCCCGGGAAGCGTGCATAAGCCATGTGGCGCGGCGGCACGACGCCGGACTCGGCGTACAGTTCGTTGGCCCAGAACAGAAGGGCTGCTCCGCCTACCAGGTCGTAGAGGCCGACCAGGGCGAACAGGGCGCGGACGGGGGCGAGCGATTTCATCGTGTCGTCTCCTTGTTGGGCCGAGAGGCGTGAGCGTGAGGCGGGAAAGCCGAGCGTCAACGCCTGGGCA
>JADZCW010000090.1 GCA_020851395.1 Phycisphaeraceae bacterium | reverse complement strand
TGTAACGGGAGGGGTGAGGGGGCAGGTCATGGTCGGTGCTCCTGCGGAGTCTTCTGCCAGTGGTCGGCGAGGCGGGCCTTGGCGCGGTGGATCAGGGTCTTGACGGTGCCGAGGGGGAGTTCGAGGAGCTCGGCGATCTGGGGGTAGGTCATCTGCTCGTGGATCAGGAGAGAGAGGGCTTCACGCTGATCGACGGGCAAGGCGACGATTGCTTGTTCGAGCCAGGCGAGGTCCTCGTTGCGCTCGGCGACTTCGGAGGGCTGAGGGTCGGAGGACTCGGGCTCGGCCCATTGGAGGCCGGTGAGGGTCAGGGCGGTTTGCTGGGCCTTGCGGGCGGCGAGGCGGTTGAGGCATTGGTTGCGGGTGATCTTGAGGATCCACCCCCGGAAGGCCCGGGAGGCCCCTGAGCTCCCATCCCCCCTACCGTTACCGCGGGGTTGGTAGCTGTCGGCGTGGCGGGCGATGGCGAGGAAGGTCTCTTGGAGGACTTCCTCGGCGAGGTCGGGGCGTGAGAGCATCGTCCGGGCGTGGTGGTAGACGGCGGCGTAGTGGCGGCAGAAGAGGACCTCGAAGGCCTGGGTGTCTCCCTGCTGGTAAAGACGCCACAGATCGTCGTCGCATAGGTCGGCCATCGGCGGCTCCGGCCGGGCGTGGTCCCCCACTACAGAATAAAACAAGAGGCAGGGGCCCGTGGTTTCAGGTCCTGCCCCGAGAGTTCAAGATTTTTCGCAGATTTAGAGGGATGATGGGGGGCTGAAACGGGAGCCGGGGAGGGCGACTTTGCGGTTCTCGGGGGCGCCGGCGGGGATCAGGGGGCTGAGGATCAGGATGAGGATGACGGTGGCGACGTTGGCGATGAGGTAGGACCACATCGGCCAGTTCATCGTTTGGATCAGGGCGGTGAGCAGGAGGAGCGTGAGGGTGACGGGGATGAGGGAGCGCCAGGCTAGACGCATGAGCTGGTCGAAGCGGAAACGGGGGATGGTCCAGCGGATGAGCATCATCAGGGCGAGGAGGAAGGTCACCTTGCCGGCGAAGACGGAGAATTTGAGGAGGGCCAGGCCGATGCCGCCGACGAGGGGTTCTTTCAGGAACGGCAGGTCCCAGCCGCCCAGGAACATCATGGAGAAGAAGGCGCAGGCGGTGACCATGTGGATGTACTCGCCCATGAAGAAGAGGGCGAACTTCATGGAGCTGTACTCGGTGTGGTAGCCGCCGACGAGCTCCTGCTCGGCTTCGGCGAGGTCAAAGGGGGCGCGGTTGCACTCGGCGAGGGAGCAGGTGAAGAAGATGGCGGCGAGCAGGGGCATGTAGAAGAGGTTCCAGATGCCGTTGGCCTGGGCGTGGACGATGTCCTCGGTGCGGACGGTGCCGAGCATGAGGATGATGATCAGGACGGAGAGGCCGAGGGGGATTTCGTAGGAGACCATCTGGGCGGTGGCGCGGAGGCCGCCTAGGAAGGCGTACTTGTTGTTGGAGGCGAAGCCGGCGAGGACGACGCCATACACGGCGACGGAGCCGATGGCGAGGATGTAGAGGACGCCGATGCTGATCGGGGCGGCGGTGAGGTTGAGGACTTGGTCGCCCCATTTGAAGAAGCCGGCCCAGGGGATGACGGCCCAGCCGAGGATGGCGGGGATGGCGGCGAGGGCTGGGGCGAGGATGAAGAGGGTCTTATCGACGTTGGGAGGGTTGTAGTCCTCCTTCATGATGAACTTGATGCCGTCGGCGAGGGGCTGGCCTAGGCCCCAGAAGTGGAACTTGATCGGGAGGATGCCAAAGGAGAAGCCGGTGCGGTTGGGGCCGATGCGGTCCTGGGTCCAGGAGGCGATCTTGCGTTCGAGCATGATGAGGTAGGCGACGCCGCCGAGCATGACGGGCAGGACGACGGCGACGACAACGATGCTGGCGAGGAACTGTGGGGAGATCAAGTTGAAAAGAGAGTCGAGGCTCATCATGGGGGTTCCGGGGGGGAAGGAATGATGTGATGGTTGTAGCGGGGCGGGGGCGTGGAGGCAAATGCCGTGTTGCGGGGGCGTTACAATGCCGCGGCCTGAGCGGCGAAGGTGATCATGAGCGAACAACACAAGCCAAGCGAGCGAGCCCCCGCGGGGGCACACCCCCCTGCTGAGCCGTCGGTGCGGGAGACGCTGCAGTCGCTGGTGCTGGCGTTCGTGCTGGCGTTTGTGTTCCGGGCGTTCGTGGTCGAGGCGTTTACGATCCCGACGGGTTCGATGGCGCCGACGCTGCTGGGAAGGCATGTGACGGTGCGGGATGTTTCTTGCGGTCAGGAGTTCACGGTGAATCGGCCGGGGTCGGACTCGGCGTTTGTGCTGAGCGAGCCTGTAACGGTGGTCGGGCCGATGACGAGGGGGGAGATCACGCTGCCGGCGGGGACGCGGATCGAGCCTGGGGATCGGGTACTGGTGGAGAAGTTTTTGTACTACTTCCAGGAGCCGCGGCGTTGGGACGTGGTGGTGTTCAAGTACCCGGAGGAGCCTAGGCAGAATTTCATCAAGCGTTTGGTGGGGCTGCCGGGGGAGAAGGTTTGGATCATCGACGGGAATATTTACGTTCGGCCGGGGGAAAAGGGCAAGGGCGAGGATGAGGGGTGGCGGATCGCGCGCAAGACGGATCGATCGGACGGGGTGGCGGTGCAGAACGCGGTGTGGCAGGCGGTGTATCACAGCCGGTATCGGCCGGTGGAGGCGGATGATTCGTGGCGGGCGCCTTGGAAGGTGGTCGAGGGGGCGTGGCGGACGCGGGGGGTGGGCGATGAGAAGGTGCTGGAGGATGAGCAGGGGTATGAGCTGACGACGGGTGATCGGGGGGTGCTGCGGTTTGATTATGAGGGATGGTTCGCGAGCCCGTCGGAGCATGGGCCGGGGATGTACCCGTACAACCAGACGATGCGGCAGGGGTGGGCGGATCAGCCGATCGAGGATGTGCGGCTGGCGGGGACGGTGACTGCGGGGGGCGCGGGGCTGGAGTTGGAATTAGTCACGGCGAGCCGGCTGGACGACGCGGGGTCGGGGGCGTGGGACGTGGGGGTGCGGATCGACGCGGAGGGTCAGGCTACGCTGTGGCGGGAGGCGGAGGGTGGAGGGAAGCGGGTGACGGTGGCGGGGCCGGTGGAGGTGGGGGCGTTCGAGGAGGGCAAGGCGAGGCGAGTGGAGCTGTGGCTGGTGGATCAGCAGGCGTTGGTGTGGGTTGACGGGGAGGCGCGGCTGCGGTGGACGTATGACCTGCCGATCGGGGTGCTGCACGATCGGCCGGGGCCGGCGATGAGGCCGGCGAGGACGGAGATACGGATGAAGGGGGCGGCGGCGCGGCTGCGCGAGGTGGACCTGGATCGCGACTTGTATTACGGGGGAACGATGACGGACAGCCCGGACGTGGTGGCGCGAGGGGGGCTGTCGAAGTTCGAGGACCAGAGGCAGGGTAAGCCGGTGACGATCGGGAAGGATTTGTTCTTCTGCCTGGGAGACAACAGCCCGGACAGCCATGACGGGCGGTTCTGGCAGCAGATTGACCCTTGGGTGGAGGTTCGGAGCGGGAAGGCGAGGGAGGAGCTGGTGGGGCTGGTGCCTCGGAACCTGCTGGTGGGTCGGGCGTTCTTTGTGTACTGGCCGGCGCCGCGGGCGGTGAAGGAGGGTGGGTTGGCGATCATCCCGGACTTCGGTCGGATGCGGGCGATTCACTGAGGATTCAGGCACAATCGGGTGAACACGGTCAAGCGGTTCCGTCATCAAAATCGCGGTGTTCCGCTGTCAAATCATGGCGGGTTTTCCACAGAAGACCCACGGCAAAAGACGAGGAAATCAGGAATCGTTGGTATTCGAAGATGGGTGAAGCGTCTGAAGGCGGGGGCAGGATCGATGAAGTTGCATCGTCATGATTTTCAGTGAGTTACGGACCGCACAGGAGAGAATCGCGGAATAATGACGCGATTCAGCGGAGAATGGATCGTTAGGGAACAGTTTATGGGACGTGCTCGGCGTGAATGGTGTCCGCCACTACTCCACAGTTTTTCCACGAACAAAAACGGGGACGAGAAGATCGGTCTATCAGTGTTGATCACGGAAGCACTTAGCAAAAGTACAGGGGAAACAGCGGGGGTGATCGGTGCAGGAGCAAGGGGGGGACGTCGTCTTTACCCTCGGCGCGGGCGCGGCTACAATCCGCGCGTTGAATCGGATACAGGTCCGCGTAGCTCAACTGGATAGAGCGTCGGCCTCCGGAGCCGAAGGTTAGAGGTTCGAATCCTCTCGCGGATATTTTTGCCTTGTGGGGGTGGATGGGGTGGCCGGCCGGCGGCGGGCGGGCATGTCACGGAGGGCCATGCGAGATCGGCGTGGCCCGTCAGGTCCATGAAGAGTGATGTCGGTTCGATGGGCAAGACCACGCGGCACAGCCTGTTCGATGACGTGCAGGGGCTGGTGACGGGGAGTCTGTTCGTGTCGCTGGGGGTGATGATGTTCGGGCACGCGCGGCTGCTGACGGGGGGGACGGTGGGTCTGAGCTTCCTGGGTCATTACGCAAGCGGTGCGGGGTTCGGCGTGCTGTTCTTCGTGATCAACCTGCCGTTCTACGGGCTGGCGTGGAAGAAGATGGGTTGGCGGTTCACGGTCAAGACGTTCGCGTGCGTGGGGATGGTGTCGGTGTTCACGACGGTGCTGCCGAGGTGGATGGGTTTTTCGGTGCTGCACCCGCTGCTGGCGGCGGTGGCGGGCGGGCTGCTGATCGGGGCAGGACTGTTGATTCTTTTTCGGCATCAGGGGAGCCTGGGGGGGCTGAACATCCTGGTGCTGTATTTGCAGGAACGGTTCGGGTGGCGGGCGGGGTGGGTGCAGATGGGATTGGACGTGGCGATCGTGGGGGCGGGGCTGACGGTGGTGGAGTGGCCGCGGGTGGGGCTGTCGGTGTTGGCGGCGGTGGCGCTGAATTTGGCGCTGGCGGTGAATCATCGGCCGGGACGATATATGGGGTTCTCTTGACGCGCGATCCAGGCGGATGATGCGGGAGAAGAAAGAAAACGGCGTCGTCCCTGAGGGGGCGACGCCGTGGTCATTGTCTCGGTGATCACTTTGTCTCTCTGATCACTCCGTGGCGACGCGTCAGGAACGGCGGCGGAGCAGGGTCAACCCCCCTACCGCGATCAGTGCGAGGGTGGCGGGTTCGGGGATGGTGTAAAGTTCGAAGGCGAGGTCCTTGGAGAACTGTCCGATGCCGTTGTGGACGCCGTTGGGGCCTGGGCCGTCGATGTCGTCGAGGTAGTTCTGAGGGGTGGAGTCGGACTGCATGACGTTGATCTGGCCGGTCGGGAAGATCTGGACGAGGACTCCGCCGGAGACGGCGTCGTCCTGGAAGTGCCAGACGGGTGAGGGGAAGAAGGGGTCGATGATGGGCTGGTCGTCGTGCTCGCCTGGGGAGGGAACGGGCGGTCCGGCGGCGAGGGCGTCCATGAGGGTGTAGTCCCGGTTGTGCCAGCCCCAGAGGATCTGGCCCTCCAGCTGGGGATCGACGAGGGCGACGATCTTGAGCCAGTAGACGAGTTCGGCCTCCTCGGTGAAGGGGATGGCGAGTTCGGCGTTGTACTCGTAGACGGGCTCGTTGGGGTTGGAGCCGGCGACGGGGGTCTCGGTGAAGGTGCCGGATCCGGCGGCGAGGTCACCGAGGTTGACGACCTGGCTGAGGATGGGATCGCCGGGGTGGCTGAAGCCGTCCTGGTGGTTGTGGGGGTCGCCGGGGTCGGGGACGTCGGTCTCGAAGGAGATCAGGAATCGCTTGACGCCGCCGGCTGGCGCGGCGCCGTTGTCGATGTGGGAGGCGGGGTAGGATCCCCACCAGCGGACGTGGACGACGGGGGTGTTGAATTTGTCGGAGAAGTCGTCGGCCATGAAGGTGCCCTGGTAGACGCCCTCGACGTGGCTGCCGTAGGCGGTGCTGAGTTCGTCGTGGCCGTAGTAGACGGGCGGCTCGGCGGAATCCGAGGGCATGGTGGTGGCGATCATGGGGTTCTGCTGGAATTTGAGCACCTGGCCCGGGAGCGGGTCGGCGTGGGCCGGGGACGCGGTGACGAATGCGGCGATGGCGCAGAGGCCAAGGACATGAAGCGATTTCATCGTGGGTACCTCCCTCAAAGTTTCCAAGGTGAGATGCCCCTCCTTCGAGCAACGATGCGAGATGTCTATGGCATCATCACCTCCGTGGGTGTCTGGGCGTCGGCGCGCCGGATGGGCGAGCGAGGGGGCGCGCAGCGATCGCCGTGGGGCTGGGAAAGACGGTAACAGGATGTGTACAGATCCCCCTGACATTGAGCACAGGCTAAGTCAGGCAAGCGGTCGCCCCTCCGTCGGACTCGGGGACCGCTGAACATGAGGCTGCATTGTATCACCGGCGGGGGGGAAATTCATAGGGAATTTATCTGTGTTGGGAGCCGGCGTTATATGGGCTGTTGGAGGGTCTGGGGAGGGATCGGAGGATGAGGACCTCCTTAATGGTTCACAAGACGGGGGTGTTCGAGTAATCTCTGGCGGATGAGCACGATCACCAATCCGATTCTGCCGGGCTTCAACCCTGATCCCTCGATCTGCCGGTTCGGGGACGACTTCTACGTGGCGACGAGCACGTTCGAGTGGTGGCCGGGGGTGCAGATCCATCACAGCAGGGACCTGGTGCACTGGCGGCTGCTGACGCATGGGGTGCGGGAAGCGCGGCTGCTGGATCTGGTGGGGAACCAGGCGTCGCATGGGGTGTGGGCACCTTGTCTGACGCACGACGGGGAGAAGTTTCACCTGGTGTACTCGAACGTGCGGACGTGCGCGCATGCGTTCTGGGACGTGCACAACTACGTGATCACGGCGAAGGACATCATGGGGCCCTGGGAGGGGCCGGTGTACCTGAATGCGTCGGGGTTCGACCCGTCGATGTTCCATGACCCGGACACGGGGAAGAAGTGGGTGGTGAACATGCTCTTCGACAACCGGCGGGATCGGAGCGTGTTCGACGGGATCGTGCTGCAGGAGTACGACCCGGGGAAGAAAGAGTTGGTCGGGCCGATCAGGAATATTTTCAAGGGGACGGAGATCAAGTGGACGGAGGGGCCGCACCTTTACAAGAAGGACGGGTGGTATTACCTGATGTGCGCCGAGGGGGGGACGAGCTATGGGCATGCGGTGACGATGGCGCGGTCGCGGCAGATCGAAGGGCCCTATGAGGTCGATCCGACGAACCCGATCGTGACGAGCCGGGGGCACCCGGAGCTGGCGTTGCAGAAGTCGGGGCATGCGTCGATCGTGGACACGCCGGGCGGGGAGTGGTACCTGGTGCATCTGTGCGGTCGGCCGATCCAGGCGGCGGACAAGAAGGTCGAGGGGGAGACGCGGCGGTGCATCCTGGGGCGTGAGACGGCGATCCAGAAGATGTGCTGGACGGAGGACGGGTGGCTGCGGATGACGCCCCCGGAAGGGGTCGAAGGGCATTCCGAGGGGTCGAACCTGGCGAGATTGACCGTTCCCGGGCCTAACTTGCCGGAGCATGTGTTTGAGGAGGCGGTGACGGGGCCGGTGCGGGATGATTTCGACGTGCCGAAGCTGAACGTGCACTTCTCGACGTTGCGCGTGCCGCCGGATGAGAGTTGGCTGTCGCTGACGGCGCGGCCGGGGCATCTGCGGCTGACGGGGCGGGAGACACTGTTCTCGCGGCATCACACGAGCCTGGTGGGGAGACGGTTGCAGCACCTTAAGGCGCGGATCACGACGTGCGTGGAGTTCCACCCGCAGGCGCACACGCAGATGGCGGGGCTGGTGGCGTACTACGACAGCAAGGACTTTCACTTCATCTACCTGCACGGGGATGAGAAGCTCGGGCCGTCGCTGGGGATGTACAAGGTGGTCAAGGGCATGGCGTGGCAGCCCGAGAATGTGCCGATCGACATCGGGGGGGCGACGCGGGTGCACCTTCGGGCGACGTTCGACCATCAGGCGCTGCGGCTGAGCTACAGCCTCGACGGGGAGACGTTTGTCGATGCGTCGGAGATCCTGGACGCGACGCGGCTGGCGGACGAGGCGGAGAACCCGCGGTTCACGGGGACGTTCGTGGGGATGACGGCGTGGGACCTGACGGGGCGGAAGATCGCGGCGGATTTCGACTATTTTGAGTACATCGGGGAGTAAGTCGGCGGGCGGTGTTGCGGCGCGGGAGTGGGTGTGCTGCAATGGCGGGCATGGATGCGGGCCGCCGATCGGTGTTGCTGATCATCGCGGATGACTGGTCGCCCATTGCGGGGTGCTATGGGGATCGGGTGATACGGACGCCACACATCGACGCGGTGGCACGGCGGGGGGTGACGTTTGATCATGCTTACTGCACGTCGCCGTCTTGCGCGGCGAGTCGGGCGAACCTCTTGACGGGGCTGTACACGCACACGCATGGGCAGTACGGGCACAGCCACGGGATTCATGGGTTTCGGACGCATGAGCATGTGAAGTCACTGCCGGGAGTTCTGGGGGAGGCGGGGGCGAGGTCGGGGTGCATCGGGAAGACGCACTTCGCCCCGGCGAGCGTTTATCCGTTTGACGTGATGGATGGGTCAGACAGCCTGTCGGCGAAGATGCTGGCGGGGAGCGTGGGGAAGTTTCTGGGGGAGACGGGGGATCGGGCGTTCTACTTGCACGTGGCGCCGACGTTCCCGCACCGGCATGAGGTGGGGTATGGGGCGGAGGAGCATGCGGAGGAGTATGCCCCCCTGCCGACATACGATCCGGCGATGGTGCCGGTGCCGGGGTGGCTGCCGGATGAGATCGAGGTGAGGCGGGATCTGGCGGGGTATTACCAGGCGGTGTCGCGGTTCGATGC
>JADZCW010000089.1 GCA_020851395.1 Phycisphaeraceae bacterium | reverse complement strand
CGGCCTTGTGCTGGCGGACGGCGTCCTGGGTGGGCTTCATGTTGGCGGCGACGAGCGGGTTGGGCTCGTGGACGAATGAGCCGGTGATCTCGAAGTTCAGGGGGATGATCTCGAGGTTGGGGATGTGATGGAAGATCTCAGGGATGAGCTTGCCGGCCATGCCGTTGGAGGCGTCGATGACGACCTTGAGGGGGCGGTCGAGGGGGGCGAGGAGCCGCAGCACGTGCTCGCGGTACTCGGGCCAGAGGTTCTTCTCGGTGAGGCCGCCGGTGGGGGCGAGGGTGTCGGGGGCGTTGTCGGGCAGGCCCTCGGCGATCTTCTGGATGTCCTTGAGGCCGGTGTCGGCGCCGACGGGCTTGGCCTGACGGCCGGAGATCTTAAAGCCGTTGTAGTTGATCGGATTGTGGCTGGCGGTGGTCTGGATGCCGCCGACGGCGTCGAGGTGGTTGATGGCGAAGTACATGAACGAGGTGTCGCACATGCCCAGGTCGATGACGTGCGGGCCGGCGGCGCGGATGCCCTGGATCAGGGCGGCGCAGAGCTTGGGCGAGTGCGGGCGCATGTCGCGCGAGACGAGCATGGTGCCGGGCTTGGCCAGGCCCGAGGCGCGCATCAGGAGCTGGCCGGCGGCGTAGCCGACCTTCCAGGCGGCGGACTCGTTGAGGGGATCGGGGTAGGTGGCGCGGACGTCGTAGGCCTTGAAAATCTTGCCGATCATGGGCGGATTCCTGCGGGTCGGGGGTGAGATTACGGAGGCAGAATCATAGCGTCGCGGGGGTCGTGATGAAACGTCGGCCGCTCGGTCACCCCCCTGCCGTGGGATTGCTCGTTACACTGATTTGTCTATGCCGCGCAAGCGTCTGATTGTGCCGTTGTCGTGCGTTCTGGCCGCCTTGGTGCTGCTGTTGACCTGGGCGCTGGGCCCGTCCGAGTCCACGGCCCCGGCGACGGCCCCGACCACCGCTCCCGGCGCCGGACGGACGGACGCGCCCCCGCCCCTGTTCGAGCAGGCGGGCCCGACGCTGCAGACTGGGGAAGGTCTGGCTGGACGCGTCGGGAACGCCAAGGGGTACTACATCCAGCGGCGGTCGCCCTCGGGGCAGGTCGTTGAATTCTTCGGCGACACGCTCGACCCCCTGCCCGCCGGCGAGGCCAGCGTGGGCAACCCGATGGTGCGGGTCCACATCGCCTCGGGGGGCACACTGGTAATCCGCGGGCAGCACGGCCGGCTCTACGCCCCGGACAACCTGCCGCAGCGCGGGTGGCTGACGGGCGATGTCACGCTCGAGTACTACTCCAACCCGCCCCATCGGCCGGCGGACTTCGGCGAGAGCTCGCGCGACCTGGCCCTGCGGCTGCGATTCGACGAGGAAGTGCGTTTCGACCTGATCGCGGGGCAGATCGAGTCGCCCGGCGGAGTGACCGCCGTGGGCCGGCGGTTCGACTTCCAGGGGGTGGGGTTCCTGGCCCGGTACAACGAGCAGCTTGATCGCATCGAGCGCCTTGAGGTCCAGCGCGACGGGCACCTCAAGCTCCGCACCGGGCCGTTGGCGGGGACGCCGGCTACAGCGCCTTCCACGGCCCCCTCGGTCGCCCATGCGGGCGCGACGGCCTCTGATTCGAAGGCTTCCGCCGGGGACGAGCCCTGGTATCGGGCTCGTTTTGAACGATTGCAGGAGCTGCGACGAGGGCAGCTCGCACTGCGCGGGGACTGGCTGGATGTGATGTTCGCTCTCTCGAACGAGGGGGCTGTCGGCGGTGTGCTGGGTGAACGCGAAACCACGGCCGCCAAGCAGGCCCTGAGCGAGACCCGGCCGGCGTCCGCACCCAGCGATGTCGAGGAATCGCCGGCCGAGCTGGACTGGGCGGGCAAGATGGTGGTCGAGCCGCTCGACGGTCCGCCGGCCACGGCCGAGGGGCCGCGCGACACGCTGGCGGTGGTCGAGGGTCGGCCGACGGCGCTGCTGATCCAGAATCAGCCGGTGGCCACCGCGTGGCGAGCGGTCTATCACGCCCAGCGCGGGCTGGTGCGGCTCGTCGGCGACGAGGGGCTGCCGATGGACCTGCACATGGCGGGCCTGGGCACGCTGACCGCCTCGGACATGACGCTCGACCCGACGAAGGCGTCGGCCACGATCCGCGGGCCAGGCGTGCTCAAGGTGCTCGCGGCGCCGAAGTCGTCGCAGGGTGCTGACACGCAGACGCCGAGCCCGATGGCTCTGGACGCGCCCTCACTGGTCGTGGCCTTCGCGGATCATCTGGACCTGGGCTTCTACACGGCGGTTGATCCGGCGATCGACCGGGCCGATCCGTCGCGGCTGCGCGGGATCCGACAGGCGGCGTTTCACGGCAAGGTCTCGGCGCAGCACCCGGACTTCGACATGCAAGCCGGCTCGCTGGCGATCGACCTTTCCGACCCGGCCGACGGGGGCAGTCCGACGCCGACGCGGATCGTGGCCAAGCAAGACGTTCAACTGCGGCCCGGCTCATCGCTGGCGGCCCGCGCGGCCGAACCGTGGGAGCTCGACAGCCAGGCGCTGACGATCGACTGGCTGACGCTGCCGGGGCCGGGGGGGCAGAGCGTGCCGTGTCGCATCCTGGCTGAGGACCACGCTCGCTTCGTCGGGCGAGACACGACAATCTCGGCGGGGCAGCTCCAGGCCGACCTGCTTCCGCCGGAGGAATCGGCCGCACCGGTCCTGCTCACGCCGACGGCGCCGCAGGTTCTGGCCCCGACGGCTGCGAGCGTGCGGGCCCTGTCGCCGGACACGCCGTCGTTCGCATCGTCGCCGGACCTGGCGATCACGCTGGACCTGCTGGCCCCGCCGCCTCCCCCGGAAGTGAAGCAGCCCCCCACCCCCGCGGCCGCCACACAGGCCCCTGTTGAGGCCTCTCCGAAGCAGATCACGCCCGAGCTGACACGCCTTTACGCCCGGCATGACGTGTGGGTCGAAGCGCCGGATGGGCTGACGTTCCACGCCGATCGCCTCGATGCGGACCCCAAGGCGCAGCGGCTGGAGCTGTGGGGTGAAGGGGGCAAGATGGCCAGCGTCGTGCGGCCGGGGTTGAGCCTGCTGGGCGAGCACGTGCTGCTGAGCCAGGCGGCGTCAACGGTCCGCGTGGACGGGCCGGGCGAGGCGCAACTCGACGCGGCGAGCGCCACGAGCCCGACGGACCCGATGGCTGCGGGCAGGCAGTTGCACATCTTCTGGCAGAAGGGCATGACCTACGACGACCGGCAGGGGCAGGCGAAGTTCACGGGGAACATTCGCGCCCTGTCGGAGAGCAAGCATGATCGCTCCTCGGTCACGGCGGATGAATTGGCCGTCGACATGGTGCGTCTGCCCGGGCCGCGTCAGGACCGGGGCATCCGAGCCGCCACGGCCTCGGGGAACACCGTGCTGACGCACGAGCAGTTCGCGGAGGCACTCGACGGCACGCTCAAGAATCGGCTGACGCTGCGGGGCCAGACGGCGACGTTCGACAACGTGCTCGAGCAGTTGGTGGTGCCGGGGACGGGCTCGTTGCTGATCGAGGATCGGCAGTCGCGCGCCGCGTCGCGGCCGAGCGACGGCGGACCACTGGGCGTGGCGCTGACGGGCCACGGGGACACGCTGCTGACGTGGAAGGGCAAGTTTACCCTCAGCGCCCGGCGCAGCGACATGACGATCCTCGACGACGTGCAGCTTGATCACCTGCCCGGCGGGGCGGAGGCCGCGGATTCAACTTCCGGGGGGCCGCCGGTGCACCTGGATTGCAGCCGGCTGCTCGTCGAGCTTCAGCGACCCAACACCACAGACACTTCCGGGGGACCAGCTTTGCCGATGTGGTTCTCGACGAGCTCGCCGCAGCCGGTGCTGCAGACGATCCTGGCGGAGAAGGACGTGCGCGTGATCGCCGGGCCGCGGACGTACCTGGCGGATCAGCTTCAGTACACCGGCGACAACCAGACGGTCATGCTCCGCGACAT
>JADZCW010000088.1 GCA_020851395.1 Phycisphaeraceae bacterium | reverse complement strand
GCGCTCACCGGCCTGGTCGTCAACGTCCCCTGCCCCTCGCAGGTCAACGAGGGCGAGCACGTGCTGAGCGCCGACTACTGGGCCGACACGCGCCTGGAGCTGCGCCGGCGCCTCGGCAAGGATCTTTACATCCTGCCCCAGTGCAGCGCGGCCGGGGACCTGTCGCCGCACCTGATCTTCGAGAAGCGATCGGCCCGGCGGATGCTCGAGCTCCATGGCCGCTCGGAGTGCCAGGAGATCGCCGTACGCATCGCCGACGCCGTCGAGAGATCGCTGGCCGCCGTCACCGCCACGCGCGACGCCTCACCGTGCCTGAGTCATCACGTCGAGCTTCTGCAACTGCCGATGGCCCAGCTCACCGCCGCCGACGCCGAGCAGGCCGGCCAGGAGGCACGGGCCGCGAGGCAGAGCTTCGAGCAGCTGATGCGCGAAATCGAGGCTGACCCCGCCCGCAAGAGTCAGCCCTATTGGTTCCACGCCCCGACGGCCGCCCACTGCCGGGCCGCCTGGTACGAGTCGGTCGTTAAGCGATTCGACGACCAGAAGAACCACCCCACCTTCCCCGTCGAGCTGCACGTGCTCCGCCTCGGCGACGTGGCGATCGTGACGCTTCCCTTCGAGTACTACCTGGACTTCGGCATCCACATCAAGGCCCGCAGCCAGGCCACGCAGACCTTCATCGTCCAGCTCGCTGGCTCGGGCAGCTACGTCCCGAGCGCCCGCTCGATGGCCGGCGGGGGGTATGGCTCGATCCCCGCGAGCAACCCCGTCGACGCCAAGGGCGGCTGGCAGCTCGCACATCGCATCGTCGACGTGCTGGACGGGCTGTGGCCCGCCCGGAAGTGATATTGGTTTTCGCGGCTCGCGAGCGATCAACCGATCCAGGGCAGCTCGGTCACGCGGAGGTTCGTGCAGCCGAAGGGCAGCAGCTCAATCATCTGTGTCTGCTCGTTGGACTTGATCGGGCTCTTGGGCGGCGCCGCCGCGGCGTGACGATCGACGTCCCAGCCGGGCAGACGCTTGGCCGGGACCTTCGCACGCAACGGCGAGCCGTCGGGCGAGAAGGGGCAGTCGCCGATGGGTTTCTTCGTCAGGCTGATCGACTTGCTCGGCTCGTTCGGGTCGAGCACCAGGGCGTAGTTCCACGTCGACGTCGGGAGCGTCTGCCACGTCGCGTGCGGCAGGTCGCCGTGGACCTGCTGCCAGCGATCGTTGATGTTCAGACTGAACACCAGCGGCCCGCGCAGCAGCGTCAGGGCGTTGTTGAACCGCTTCTCCGCCCGCCAGACCATCGGCAGCTTGAGCGTCACCTGCGTCAGCCCGGACCACGTCCGGCGGATCGTGTGCACCGTGCCGGGCTCGGCCGGCTGCTCGGGCTCCTGGCCGACGCGCACCATCGCGCCCGCCGCCCAGGCGGGGATGCGCAGCTCTAGCGGGAACTCGGCCGGCCTGTCGGTGCGGACGTGGATATTGATCGCTGCGTTGAACGGGTACTCGGTCTGGACGTTGACCTGCACGGCCGCCCCGGCCAGGGTCGTCGTCACCCGGCAAGGGGCGTAGGAGATCGCCGTCAGCCCACCGCGCGGGTTGGCCATCCAGAGATGGGCGGCGAACTTCGGCCAGCCCTGGTCCATGTTGGCCGTGCAGCAGCCAAAGTTCGTCTCCAGGCCGTACATGTTCGCGTCCTGCATGTTGTTGGTGTAGACGCGATCGACCGACCGCTCGCAGACGACCTGGTTGGTCTGCTGCACATACTGCCGGGCCCACATGTCCGGCTTGAACGGCGCGGGCAGGGCGTTAAAGGCGATGCGTTCGAGCCGATCGGCCAGCGCCGGCTCGCCCAGCGCCGCCAGCAGCACCTCGAGCGAGAAGAGGTACTCGACCACCGCGCAGGTCTCCGTGCCCTGCGAGGGATGGTTCGACGCCAGGTGCTCATCGCCCGAGAACACGCCCGTGGCCTGGCCGTGGTGCGTGTCGAGCACCTTGATCATGTTGAAGATCGCCCGCCGGTCGCCCTCGTCGCCCGACTGCCGCGACCACAGGCCCGGCTGCTTGAGGCCCATGGCGTTGTTCACCACGTGGGTGGCGTGGTAGTCCGCCCCGGTCCAGTCGCGTTTGTTCTTCTGTTTGAAGGTCGCTTGTCCGAGCGCGTCGGTCTTGAAGTCGTAGAGGAAGCTCTCGAAGTTCGCCCGCCAGTCCAGGGCCTGCTTGTGGGCCTTGGCGGCCAGGTCGAGGAGCCAGGATTCGTGCGTCTGGTCGAAGAGCCAGTGGATGCACCAGAGCAGGTCGCCCTCGCGGGCCCACGCCCAGCTCGAGAGCGGCTTGGCGTCGAGCTGCGCGTCGAGCGTCCGCAGGAACTTCTGCATCGCCGGGATGACGCGCGCGTCGGCCGTGACCTGGTGGTGCTGGATGAGGATCTTGAGCGCGATGAAGACCGGCCAGGGGTCTTTCTCCGCGTGCTGGCCATCGGTGAGGGGCCCAAGCCAGCCGTCGTCGTGCTGGTGGGTGAGGATGTAGTCGACCCACCGTGTGGCCTTGGCCTTGAGCGGCGCGTCGTCGAGCAGGACGGCCAGGGGGTACGCGCCGTCGAGCCAGTAGGGGCCTCGCTCCCATCCCTCGGCCTTGCCGCCGATCCAGCCCGAGTCGCGGATGTCGGGCCAGAACTCGTCGAGGTGTCCGGTCAGGCCGTTGGCCTGGATGCGGAGCTGGGTCTTGAGCCAGCCCTCGGGCCGGATGGCGCCCAGGGGCAGGGGGGTAAGCGACAAGGGGGCCAGGTCGGTCCGGGCCGGCGAAGCGGTGGTCATGGCCATGTGTCCATCTCAGGCGGGGCAGGAACTGAATTACAGCCCCCTAGGATGGTCCCCCGCCGGGCTGCCGTCAAGCATTCGCGGGAAGACGGGCTTGACACACTGTCACCCGTGCCTGTGATGCCGCTTGTGGAAGACGATATAGCGGTTGAAGAGGTAATTCGAGCCCGTTCCCGCCACGACGCCCAGGAACGCGGCAAGCTGCTCGCCGGCAAACATGTCCGCGGGCAGGCGCAGGGCCACGGCGATGGTGACGAAATAGTTGATCACCGCCCCGGCCGAGCAGGCCAGGACGAAGGCCGGGAGCTGCCGCGAGATCCTGCCCCGCCGGGCGTAGGAGAAGGTGAACCGGCGGTTGAGCGCGAAATTGAAGAGCATCGACACGCCGATCGCCGTCGCCGCCGCCGGTCGGAGGCCCATTTTCATAGCCAGCAGCAGCGTCAGGACGCCCAGGTTCACGCCCAGGCCGCACAAGCCCACCACGATGAACTGGATCAGGTGCGACCGGTCGGGGTACTTGTGCAGGAACAACCGGCGGAGGTGCTGGATGTAGCGGAGCTGCTCCTTGAGGTTGAGCTTGCTCTGCCCAAGCGTGCGGTCGGTGAAGTGGATGGGGATCTCGGTGACCCGGGTAAAGCCACACTTGATCAGCAGCTCCAGGCCGATCTTGTACCCGACGGGGTTGAGGTGCACGTTTTGGGCGTCGGCGCGACGGAGGGCGAAGAAGCCCGCCATGGGGTCGCGCAGGCTCGTCAATGGCCTGGCCATCAGCGTGGCGACCTTGCTGTTGAGCCAGCGGAGAAATCCCCAGGCCGCGTCGGTTGATCCGCCCGCGACATAACGCGAGCCGACGACGAACTCCTGCCCGCGCTCGAGCTCGGCGAGCATGGCGGGGATCGCCTCGGGCGGGTGGCTCAGGTCGGCGTCCATCACCACGACGCGCGCGTGCCTGGCCGCCCGCAGGCCGTCCATCACCGCCGGGCTCAGCCCCCGGTTGGCCTTGCGGACGATCAGACGCACCCAGGGCTTGTTGAGCTGGGCGATGAGTTCTTCGGTGCCGTCCTGGCTGTTGTCGTCCATGATCAGCAGCTCGAGGTCGAGCCTGCTGACCCGGGCGACGGACTCGATCCGATTGATCAAGGCCGGCAGGTTCTCACGCTCGTGATAGGTAGGCACGACGACCGAGACGTCCAGCCCCGCAGGCAGAGACGCGGGGGCAGCCCCGGCCAGTGGAGGCTGACTTGCCTGCGAGGGCGGTTGATTGCCGTCGACAACAGTGGTCATCGAGTCCCGCCCCTGTCTGCGTTGCCTTGCCCGACGTGCCGAGAACGCGTCCATCGATAACTATCGGGCTCACCATAGGCCGCCGGGTCTGAAAATCCACCTCGGCACGAGGTGATTTTCGGCGTTTTCGATGCTTGGCTTGACCGTATCCTTGGCCGGAAAAGAGAGGTAAGACAAATAAAGACAGACTATTACATCTGATTGGCGGGTTGATAATAGGTATCGTTCCGGACTCAGTCGTAGCGGAACACGCCCTTGCGCCAGGCGTAGAGGAAGGCCACGATGCTCGTGAGGATGAAAAAGAGCACGCGGAAGAGGAACAGCCAGCGCAGCGAGCTGTCCGCCGCCAGGCTCGGGAAGACCGTCGCCCAGGGGTAGAGGAAGACGATCTCGACGTCGAAGAGCAGGAAGGTCATCGCCACGATGTAGAACCGCACGTTGAACTGCTGGCGGGCCGTGCCGATGGGGTTCATGCCGGATTCGTAGGTCATGCCCTTGACCGATCCCTGGCGCTTGGGGCCGAGGATGGCGCTGATGATCAGGTTGCCGAAGCCGAACGACAACGCGACCGCCAGCAGGATGACCAGCGGAGCGAAGTGGCTGAATTCCGATGAGGCGAGGACCAGCATAGGAGGGGTAGTGTAGCGGAAGGGGGCGGGGGGGCTCAAACCGGGCAAAGGTGGGGGGATCGTGGCGGCGGGGGGCATCTGGTAGGGTATGGCGATTCCACATTTCCGGGGGGCCGGGGCAGGGATGTGGCCATGTCATCACCACCGCAAGAATCCCCGCGGCTGAAGGTTGCCCTGGTCGGGTGCGGCCAGCATGCCCGTCGCAGCATCCTTCCCTGCCTGGATGATCTGCCGGCCGACCTGGTGGCCACCTGCGACGTGGACCCGACGCGGGCCAGGGAATACGCCTCCCGGTACGGCACCAGGGCCAGCTTCACGAACCTGGCGGAGCTGATCGACAGCCACTTGGCCGACGCGGTGCTGCTGGTGGTCGGGCCTCGCCTCCACCCGGAGCTGGCTTGCCAGGCGATGTCCGGCGGGCTGCATGTCTGGATGGAGAAACCGCCGGGCATGAACGTGGCCGACGTCGACCGCATGCTCGCCGCGCGCGCCGCCGCGGGCCGGCAGGTGGTGGTGGGGTGCAAGAAGATCTTCATGCCGGCGATGGACCGCCTGAGTGCCTTCCTCAGCGACGCGAAGTTCGGCGCGGTTCGCACCCTCTCGGCGCGTTATCCCATGGACGTGTCGCCCGACGGGCCGGCGGTGCTGGCCGAGAGGCGGCCGTCGAACTGGCTCAGCAACGGCGTGCACCCCCTGAGCGCGATTGTCGGCCTGGGTGGACGGCCACGATCATTGACGGTCCACCGATCGCCGCGCGGGGGCGGCTTTGTGACCTTCGAGTTTCCCACCGGCGTTCTGGGCTGCCTGCACATGGCGGCGGGGCACGCGAACTCGGGGTCGATGGAGCGCTACGAGGTCGTCTGCGAGCACGGGCACCTGGTGCTGGAGAACTGCACGCGCCTGCTCGTCCACCGGCCCGGCTATCCCTTCGACTACGGCCAGGGGCGCGACTTCGCCGCCGGCGGCGAGGACGTGGCCGCCCTGGTCTATGAGCCGCAGTTCTCGCTCTCGACGCTCGAGAACAAGGCGATCTACCTGCAGGGCTTTCACGCGGAGTTGCAGCACTTCGTGCGGAGCTGCCTCAGTGGCGAGCCGGCGACGCGCGGCACGCTCGAGTTCGCCCGGGCGGTGATGGAGTGTTACGAGGCGGGGCTGCTCAGCCAGGGCAAGCCGATCGTCCTGGACGACCTGCCGGCCAACCAGGGGCGGGGAGTGCCGTCGCCGTGATCTTCTCCGCCTTCACTGACATCCTGTCCCGTCCCTTCGAGGAGGCGCTCGACGCCCTGGCGGGACTGGGCCTGACGACGATCGACCTGCGCAGCCGGATCGGTGAGCACAACGTCGACACGTTGACAGGCGAGGCGGCCAAGCAGGTCCGATCGGCCGTGGCGTCGCGTGGACTAAAGGTCGGTTGTGTCGCGAGCTGGGGCGTCAACGTTCTGAACGGCCCCTACGACCCGGCCGATGTCGCATACCGCCAGGCCATGCGCGAGCGCGTCACTCACCTGGCGGAACTCGCGGCGATGATGGACGCGCCCAGCGTGCGGGTCTACAGCTTCAAGCGTCCCACCGGCCGCGCCATCGGGGAAGCGGACCGGGCCGACAACGCCGCATTCCTCAGCGAGCTGGCCGAGCTCTGCCGACCCGCTGGGCGCACCTTGATCATCGAGAACGAGCCGCCGACGCTCACGAGCACCTGCGCCGAGCTGGGCGACCTGATGCGCCGCGGTGTGCCGGCCAACCTCAAAGTCAACTGGGACATCGTCAACGGCTGGCGGGCGGGTGAGGTGCCCTGGGCCCAGGGCGTGTTCGATTCCCTTCGCGGCCACGTTGCTCAGGTGCACGTCAAGGGCGCCCGGGCCACCCCCGACGGCGGGTTCGCCAGCATGGCCCTGCCCGGCCATGACGACGTGCCCCACGAGCAACTGATCCGCACGCTGCGCGAGGCTGGCTTCGACGGCGTGATCACCATCGATCCCCACTACCCCCAGTTCGCCCCCCAGGACAAGCTCGCTGGCTACGACGACTCCGTGCTCGAGGTCGTCCGCCGGACGTTGGCACACCTGGGGCGCTTCACCGGAGCCCCTCATGCCTGAGCCCCAGATCAAGACCATGCGGCTGAGCGAATGCCCCAAGGAGGCGTACCCGCACGGAGCGATCCACTGGCTGACCAGCCAAGCCGCTAACGGCGCGCAGGAGCTATCGATGGCCATCACCGCCATCCCGCCCGGCGGGCGCAATCCGCTGCACCGCCACCCCGACTGCGAGGAGGTGCTGTATGTCCTGAGCGGTGAGGTGGACCACGTCGTCGAGGGTGCTCCCAACTCCGTCGTCGCCGCCGGCGAGGCCATCCTGATCCCCCGCAACCTCAAGCACCAGGCCATCAACCGCGGCGCCGTCGAGGCCCGGCTGCTTGTCGTCTTCTCCTCGCCCCAGCGGCGGACGATTATCGAGCCGCAGTGACCCCCGGAAGTGTCCCCCGGAAGTTACCCCGGAAGTGATCATTTGGCTCGCGAAATTGGCCGATCCCCGAAACCTCTTCCGGGGGGTATCATGGCCGCATGCCAGTTGATCTCAGTCACATCCAGATCCAGAAGAAGCCGTTCGAGAGCCCGACCTACGACGTGATGGACGGGGCCGCCCGCTGGGAGGTCAAGGTCCATGACCACGGGCTGATCGCCCTGGTTGACGCCATGCCCCGCCTCGTCCCGCAGGGCCAGACGGCCGACAGCGCCATCGTCCAGGCCGCCCGCGTCTCCTACGGGGCCGGCACGAAGAAGGTCAACGAGGACCGCGGCCTGATCCGCTACCTCCTGCGGCACCGGCACACCACGCCGTTCGAGATGATCGAGTTCAAGTTCCACGTGGCCATGCCGATCTTCATCGCCCGCCAGTGGATCCGCCATCGCACGGCCAACGTCAACGAGTACTCCGCCCGCTACTCGGTGATGCCCGACCGCTTCTATCGGCCGACGGTCGACAACGTCCGCCAGCAGTCGATGCTCAACCGCCAGGGCGGCGAGGAGCCCGTCGACGAGATGACCGCCCAGCAGTTCCTGGATTACCTGGCCAAGACCGAGGCCCACTACCAGGAATACGAGGAGCTTCTGGGTAAGGGCGTCAGCCGCGAGTTGGCCCGCATCGGCCTGCCCCTGGGCATCTACACCGAGTGGTACTGGAAGTGCGATCTTCACAATATCCTGCACTTCCTCTCGCTCCGCATGGACGCCCACGCCCAGCAGGAGATCCGCGACTACGCTTATGCGATGTTCGCCCTGATCCAGCCGATCGTGCCCGTGGTGGCCGAGGCGTTCCTGGACTACGAGTTTGAGGGCGTGCACATGACGCGTCTCGAGATCGAGGCCCTGCGGACGGGCAAGCCGCTGGCCAGCGACAACAAGCGCGAGAACGCCGAGTGGGAAGAGAAACGCAACAAGATGGGCCTATAAATCTGATGAGATTCGTGTATCGGGCGATTAGCTCAGTTGGCTAGAGCACATCCCTTACAAGGATGGGGTCACAGGTTCGAGTCCTGTATCGCCCACTTGTTTTTCAGGTCATTTCGGCCGGTTCCCGTGAATTGAGCTGGGCTTGTGGCATAATAGAACGACGTCTCGTGGAGGATCAGCGGGGAAAAACCAGACGCCACAATCTTTTCACCGATGTCTTGAGGGGCAGCGTCTTTGGACAGCATAGATCGGCTCATCCTCGACCGCATCCAGCAGGCTGTGCCGCTTGTCACCCGTCCGTTCGTGCAGATCGGGCAGGCGCTGGGCATGGACGAGGACAAGGTCATCGCTCGGCTGGTCGACCTGCGCGAGAACCAGAAGATCATCCGGCAGGTCTCGGCCATCTTCGACACGGCCGCGCTGGGCTACGCCTCGACGCTCGTGGCCGCGGGGTTCGAGGACGACGCCCAGGTTGACGCCGGGGCCCTGATCGTCGGCCGGCACCCGGGCGTCAGTCACTGCTACCGGCGGGACGACCGCATGCAGCTCTGGTACACGCTGGCTGTGCCGCCGGACAGCCGACTGGGGCTGATGTCCACGCTCGACCGCCTGCACAAGCTCAGCGGCGCCGCCGTCACCCGGCCGCTGCCGACGCTGCGGCTGTTCAAGATCGGCGTGCGCCTGAACATGGCCGAGGGAGACGACCTCGGAAGTGGCGACGCGCCGCTCGTGGAGCCCAATCGTGGCGCAACTTCCGGGGGGGGGGCGTTCACCGAAGCCGACCGGGCCGTGGCGATGAGCCAGGCCGTCACGGACCAGCAGAAACCGATGATCCGCGTGCTCCAGCAGGACCTGCCGCTCGTGACCGAGCCCTTCGGGGCCTGGGCGAAAGAGGCGGGCTGTTCGGTTGAGGCGCTCCTGCGCGAGGCTCAGGGATTCCTCGCCCGCCGACAGATGCGCCGTTTCGCCGCGGTCTTGCGGCACCAGAAGGCGGGTTTCTCAGCCAACGTCATGGGCGTCTGGCACGTCCCCGCGGACATGATCGAGTCCGTCGGCACGCAGATGGCCACCTTCGCCCCCGTCAGCCACTGCTACCAGCGCCCGAGCTACCCGGACTGGCCCTACAATCTCTACACCATGGTCCACGCGCGCAGCCGCGAGGAGGCCCTGGACGTGCTCATGAACATCAGCCATGCCACCGGCATCGATGACTACCGTCCGCTCTGGACGGTCGGCGAGTACAAGAAGGTGCGCGTGCGATACTTCACACCCGAGGTCGCCGCCTGGGAGGCGGACTACGGCCACGCGAAGTCCTTGGCTCCACGTTCTTAAACTTTTTTGCTCAAGGTTCCCCATGCTCGACGTCAGTGTCCTCTACGGCGGCCTCGAAACCCCCAGCACGCCGCACCGCTACGGCCGGAAGATCACCCAGATCGACCCGCCCGAGCATCAGCGCATGGCCGTAGCCAAGAGCGCCAAGACCCGCCGGCCCATCGTCGTCTGGAACCTGACGCGCACCTGCAACCTCAAGTGCGTCCACTGCTACACCGACTCGGCCGCCAAGCGCTACCCCGACGAGCTCTCGACCGAACAGGCGAAAAGCGTGCTCGACGACCTGGCCCAGTTCAAGGTGCCGGCCGTGCTCTTTTCCGGCGGCGAACCGTTGGTCCGGCCGGACGTGTTCGAGCTGGCCGCGTACGCCCGCGACAAGGGCCTGCACGTCGTCCTCTCGACCAACGGCACGCTGATCGACCGGCCCACCGCGCAAAAACTCTTCGACCACAAGTTCGCCTACGTCGGCATCAGCCTCGACAGCGCCATCCCGGCCGTGCACGACGAGTTCCGCGGCATGAAGGGCGCGTTCAACAAGACCATGGAGGGGTTCAAGCACTGCGTGGCGGTGGGGCAGAAGGTCGGGCTGCGTCTGACGCTGACGCGCCACACGCACGAGAACCTGGACAAACTCTTCACGTTCATCGACGAGCAGGACATCGACCGCGTCTGCTTCTACCACCTCTGCCCGGCCGGGCGGGGCAGCGAGCTGATGGCCCTGACCGCCGATATGTCACGGCAGGCCGTCGACGCCATCTTCGATCAATCGTTGGCGCTCTTGAACAAGGGCAAGTGCGTCGAGGTGCTGACCGTCGACCAGCCCGCCGATGGCGTCTACCTTTACCTCCGCATGCTCCGCGACAACCATCCCCGAGCGGCCCAGGTGCTCGAGATGCTCCGCTGGAACGGCGGCGGGCGCTACTCCAGCGGCGTGGGCATCGCCAACATCGACTTCCACGGCAACGTGCACGCCGACCAGTTCTCGATGTACCGCACCTTTGGCAACGTCAAGCAGCGGAAGTTCAGCGAGATCTGGCAGGACACCAGCGACCCGATCATGGCGGGCCTCAAGGACCGTCTGTCGCTGCTCAAGGGCCGCTGCGGGACCTGCCGGTTCAAATCCATCTGCGGCGGCGGCCTGCGCGCCCGGGCCGAGTTGGCCACCGGCGACCCCTGGGCCTCCGACCCCGGCTGCTACCTCACCGACGCCGAGATCACCGGCCCGGAAATCCCGCTGCTCGACGCCGACGTCCAGCCCGCGCGATAGGAACGTGACGACCCCCGGCCCCTGACCGCTCCGACAGACGCATGCCTGACAAAACCATCCTCATCGTGGAAGACGAAACCGTCCTGCGGCAGTCGCTGGCCGAGCTGCTCGCCGGCGAGGGCTATAACGTCCTCCAGGCCGCCAACGGCAAGCTCGGTTATGAGCTGGCCCTCCAGCAGCCCGTCGACCTGGTGCTCAGTGACGTCCGCATGCCCGAGATGGACGGCCTGTCCATGCTCGACCGCATCCGCCAGGCCCAGCCGCAGACGCCCGTGGTCATGCTCACCGCCTTCGGCACCGTCGACGACGCGGTGGGGGCCCTGCGCCGCGGGGCGTGGGATTACCTGCTCAAACCCGTCAAGTTCGATGACCTTCTCTCCAAGGTTCAACGGGCGCTCGAGTACAGCGAGACCTGCCGGACCACGCAGGTCCTCACCGAGCAGCTCGCCCGCAGCAGCAGCTTCCATGACCTCGTCGGCGAGGCCCCGACTATGGCCAAGCTCTTCGAGATGGTCCGCAAGCTCTCGATGGTCAAGAGCAGCGTGCTGATCATCGGCGAGTCCGGCACGGGCAAGGAGCTTATCGCCCGGGCCATCCACTACAACGGCCTGACCCGCGAAAAACCCTTCGTGGCCGTCAACAGCGGGGCGATCCCCGAGTCGCTGATCGAGTCCGAGCTCTTCGGCCACCGCCGCGGGGCGTTCACCGGCGCCCACCGCGACAAGATCGGCTACTTCGAGGCCGCCCACGGCGGGACGCTCTTCCTCGACGAGATCTCGACGCTCCCCGTGGCCGTGCAGAGCTCGCTCCTGCGGGCCCTGGAGCAGCGCGTGGTCGTGCCCGTCGGCGACACGCACCCGCGGCCCGTGGACGTCCGCATCGTCGCGGCCAGCAACAAGGACCTGGACAAGATGGTCGCGGCCGGCCAGTTCCGCGAGGACCTGCTCTACCGCCTCAACGTCGTCAAGATCGAGCTGCCGCCGCTCCGCCAGCGCAAGAGCGACATCCCGCTGCTCGTGCATCACTTCCTGGACAAGTACACCCGCGAGATGAACAAGCAGGTCACCGGCATCACCAACGGCGCCATGCGGGCCATGCTCGACCACCCCTGGCGGGGCAATGT
>JADZCW010000087.1 GCA_020851395.1 Phycisphaeraceae bacterium | reverse complement strand
GTGGACGATCGACATCAACGAGTTTGCGAGCAAGGGGCGGAACTGCCCGTTCGACGGGTGGAAAGTGACGGGGCAGGCGATTGCGACGATTGTGGGGGGCGTGCCGAAATTGCTCAGCGAGCCGGACCGGTTCAAGGGGGCGGCGGGCGCGGGGCGACAGATTGCCGTCCGGCCGCGGGATCTCTTGGCGGTGATGAGCGCCTAGAGGTCGAGGGGTTTTCTAAGACGAGGCTTTTGCGGCGGCAGCGGCTTTGGCGGCCGTAGCGGCTTTGGCTTTTTCCAGGGCGGCGGCCTTGAGGGCTTCCTTGTCGACGGGGGGCTTGGCGGCGGCGGCTCCCGGTGCGGCCGTGCCGGCGGTGGGTGTGTGGGCAGGTTTGGCGGCTTTCGCGGGGGCAGGGGCTTCGGTCACCAACCAGGAGCGGAGGCGGTCGGCGGCGTCCTTGAGGGTGGCGGCGGGGTCGCTGTTGGCGTCGGTGGACCACCAGGGGCCGGTGAGGGTCAGGAAAGCCTCGGAGCCGATGCCGCGCAGACGTTCGACGAGCTGCTTAGCCACGGCTTCGCCGGGCTCATTCGCACCGGCCCAGCCGGGTCCGCCTAGACGGACCATGGCGATCCGGCCGCCGAGCATGGGGACGCTGATGACGGGGAGCTCCCAGGCGGCGCCTAGGCCGGAGCCGGCGAGGTTCCAGCAGACGCCAGCGAGGGGGAGGCCGGCCATTTCGAGGGCGGTCCACCAGTCGCGGGCTTCGCTAAGGGACATCAGGTCGGCGTGGGGGGCGCGGGAATTTTCAAAGAGCAGTCGCACGCCCAGGGATTCGGTGGCGGCCAGGACCTGCTGGGCGTGCATGGCGATCCGCCGGGCGGTGGCTTGCTTGGTCTGGCCGCGGGCGACGTAACCGCCCCAGAGGCGGACAGCGGGTGAACCGATGGCCTTGGCGAGGTGGATGAGCTTGACGGCCTGGTCGATCTGGCGGCGGCTTGCGGCGGCGTCCTTGGCGTGCAGGCCGACGGCGGCGCTGAGGGCAGCGATGCGCAGGCCGGCGGAGGAGATGGCCTGCTGGACACGCTGGGGGTCGATCGTCGCCGGGTCCGATGCCACGCCGCCGGGAAGCGCGCGGCTGGGCTCGGTGTCATCGGCGACACCCAGGGCGGTCGTCCAGAGCTCGACGGCATCCCAGCCGGCGGCTTTGGCGGAGTTGCAGAGGTCTTCGATGGATTGCGACGGCAGCGCCAGGGCGCTAAGAGCGAGTTGCATGGGCATCGTCAGGGGTCCTCGTGATCACCATCCCCATGCCAATGTACCACGGCGGTGCGGCGGGCTCAGGCGGCAGTTCCGGCAGTCGCTTCGGCCTCGGCCGTTGAGGGCTGGCCGTTGACGGTCAGCTGGAGGTGGGCGAGGGGGCCGTGGGGCTTGGACTTTTCCTCTTCGAGCTTCTGGGCGACGGCGGCGCTGATGTAGCGGTTGAAGAGGATGGCCTTGATCATCGACCACATCCCGCCGGGGGAGGCGAAGGCGTGATCGACGGCCGAGGGCTCGTAGCCGCAGTGGAGCATGCACTGCTGGCAGGAGGGGTTGCCCGAGGCGCGGCCGTAGCTGGCCCAGGCGGTGTCCTGCATGAGCTCGTTGAAGGAGTCGGCGTATCCCTCCTGGAGGAGGTAGCAGGGCTTCTGCCAGCCGAAGAGGTTGTAGGTGGGGCTGCCCCAGGGGGTGCACTCGTAGTCGCGCCGGCCCATGAGGAATTCCATGTAGAGCGGGGACTGGTTGAACTTCCAGCCCTTCTTGCGGTTCGAGAGGATCATCTCGAAGAGGTCGGTGGTCTTCTTGCGCTCGCGGAGGAAGGAGGCCTGGTCGGGGGCTTTGGAATAGGCATAGCCGGGGCTGACCATCATGCCCTCGACGCCGACCTGCATCATCTCGTCGAAGAATTTGCGGACGTCGTTGGGGTCGGCGCCCTGGAAGAGGGTGGTGTTGGTGGTGACGCGGAAGCCCATCTTGACGGCGAGGCGGATGGCCTCGATGGCCTTGGAGAACGTGCCCTCGCGGCAGACGGCGAAGTCGTGGTGCTCTTCGCGGCCGTCCATGTGGACGCTGAAGGAGAGGTACTTGCTGGGCGTAAAGACACCGGCCTCGAGTTTCTCTTTGAGCAGCAGGGCGTTGGTGCAGAGGTAGACGTACTTCTTGCGGGCGATGAGGCCCCGGACGATCTCGCCGATGCGGGTGTGCATCAAGGGTTCACCGCCGGGGATGCTGACCATCGGGGCGCCGCATTCCTCGGCGGCCTTCCAGCACTCCTCGGGGGTGAGCTCTTTTTTGAGGATGTGGGCGGGGTACTGAATCTTGCCGCAGCCGGCGCAGGCGAGGTTGCAACGGAAGAGGGGCTCGAGCATGAGGACCAGGGGGTAGCGCTTCTGGCCGCGCAGGCGCTTGCCGAGGATGTAGGTCGCCACGGTCCACATCTGCGAAACGGGTACGGACATGCGTGCTGTCCTTTGCCAATCAAGGGATTAAGACGTCTTGTGGGCCTGGCGTCCGCCAGACTCCCTGATGGTAGTGCCCCGGGGCGGGGGATCAAATGGGGGCCAGCGGTGGGAAAAGGTCATCGGACCGGTCGCTTGACACACCCTTCCGGGGGATTAGACTATTTGGCTCAGCTTTGCCAGACCTTTACGAAAGATCACGACGATGAATCGACAGACTTTCCTGGCCAAGGAAGACGTTGTGCCCCAGAAGTGGTGGGTGGTCGACGCCACCGACCTCGTGCTCGGCCGGCTCTCGGTCAAGCTCGCCACCATCCTGATGGGCAAGCACAAACCCCAGTACACCCCGCACCATGACGTGGGCGACTTCGTCGTGGTGACCAACGCCAGCAAGCTCCGGATGACCGGGAGCAAGGCCCAGCAGAAATTCTTCCAGGAATTCACGGGCTGGCCGAGCGGGCGGAAGCTGCACAGCTACGAGTGGATGCTCGAGCATCGGCCGGAGAAGCTGTTGGAGTGGTCCGTCCGCAGGATGCTGCCCAAGAACAAGCTGGCGACCAAGATGCTCGACAAGCTCAAGATCTACCCGGGCGAGGAACACCCGCATCAGGCTCAGCAGCCCGAAACGCTCAAGCTGGAACTGTAACCGTCAGACATTCGTCGGCCCGCCGACGCAGGACCATCATCAGGAAGGCCGTCCATGGCAGAATCGCAAGTGACGCAGACACTCGGGAACATCGACATCGGCTCGATCGGAGGCGGCACCCCCGCGGCGGCTACGGCCCCGGCTCCCCGCCAGGCGGCGGCGCCGGATCGCGGCGGGTTCGTCTGGGGCACCGGCCGTCGCAAGACCGCCGTCGCCCGCGTCCGCGTCAAGCCGGGCCAGGGCAAGTTCCTCGTCAATGACCGTGAGGTGGTCAAGTACTTCACCGAGCTGCGCGACCAGGAGGACGCCTTTAGCCCCCTGAAGGTCACCAAGACCCAGGGCAGCCTGGACGTCTTCGTCAACGTGCACGGCGGCGGGTACATGGGGCAGGCGGGGGCTGTCAAGCTGGGGCTGAGCCGCGCCTTGATGAACTACGACCCGTCGCTTGAGCCGATCCTCCGCGACAACAGTATGCTCACCCGCGACCCGCGTAAGGTCGAACGTAAGAAGTACGGCCAGGCGGGCGCTCGTCGTCGGTTCCAGTTCTCGAAACGCTGAGCACCTCCCCTACCGACAGCTCTCGTCGAATTTCATGCCGCTCGTGGGACCTCCCGCGAGCGGTTTTGTTTCTGGGGCGTCATGACGCCGAGAGGGGAACTTCCGTAGACGGCCTCTCCGGAGACAACTTCCGGGGATACTTCCGGGAATACTTCCGGGGGGTGTCATGAATGTGACACTGGAGGGTCGCTACACTCTAGGAACCGATGACGAGCCACCTCGCTGATCCTCTGGCTGTCCTTAAGCAAGTCTGGGGGCATGATGCCTTTCGGCCGCTCCAGCGGGAGGCGGTGGGCGCGGCGATGTCAGGGCGGGACAGCCTGGTGGTGCTGCCGACGGGCGGGGGCAAGAGCCTGTGCTACCAGATGCCGGCGGCGTGCGGAGCGGGTCTGGTCGTGGTGATCTCGCCGCTGATCGCGCTGATGGACGACCAAGTGGCGGCGGCGAAGCAGCTGGGGCTGCGGGCGGAGGCTCTGCACTCACACGCGGACGATGCGCACCGGCAGGCGGTGCGGCGGGACCTGTGGCGCGGGCAGGTGGACTTGCTGTATCTGAGCCCCGAGCGATTGGTCATGAGCGATATGCTCGGCTCGCTGGGCGAGCGGCTGGCGCTGCTGGCGGTGGACGAGGCACACTGCGTCTCGCATTGGGGGCATGAGTTTCGGCCGGAGTATCGGCAGCTGGCGCCGTTTTTTGACGGGGTGCCTCACTGCCCGCGGATGGCGCTGACAGCGACGGCCACGCCGCGGGTGCAGGACGACATCGTGGCCATGCTGGGGCTGCGCGAGCCGGTGCGGCTGGTGGGGCACGTCGATCGACCCAATCTCACCTACCGCGTCGTACACCGGCAGGATCAGGCGAAACAGGTGCTCGAGGTGGTGGAACGCTTCCGGGGTCAGGGCGGGATCGTTTACGCCCAGACGCGGGCGGAGGTCGAGCGCCTGACCGCGAGCCTGACGAAAGCGGGGGTGTCATGCGCGGCGTATCACGCGGGGCTCGATCCCCGGCATCGACGCAAGACGCAGCACGACTTTGTGCACGAGCAACTGGACGTGGTGGTGGCGACGATCGCGTTCGGGATGGGGATCGATCGGCCGAACGTGCGGTTCGTGGTGCATGCCAATACGCCACGGTCGGTTGAGCATTACCAGCAGGAGTCGGGGCGCGCGGGGCGGGATGGGCTGCCGGCCGAGTGCGTGCTGCTCTTTAGCGGGGGTGATTTGGCCAAGCACCGGTCGATGTCGCAGAACGATGGGCCCCTGCCGCCGGAGCGAGCCGCGGCGATCGACAAGCAGCTCAATGACATCGGGCAATATGCCGTGGCGCCGATCTGCAGGCATCGGCAACTGACGGAGCACTTCGGGCAGACCTACCCCGATCCGCAGACGACGGCGACGCCGACGGACGGCTGTGACGCGTGCGATGTCTGTCAGGGGCAGGTGCAGGAGCTGGCGGCCGAGGAGGCGCGGGTCACGGCGAAGAAGATCATCAGCGCCGTCTGGCGGACGGGCGGGCGATTCGGACGCGTGTACATCACCAAGCTGCTGATCGGCAAGGTCGACGAACGGATGACGGGCCGGGGGCACGACAAGCTCCAGGTGTGCGGCATCCTGGCCGAGGCGGGGCAGCGGGCGGTGTCGACGTGGATCGACCAGCTGATCGTGCAGGGGATGCTCAGCATCGTGCTCGAGGAGGACATGCCGTTCTTGACGATGACCGAGGCGGGGCGCGAGCTTTGCCGGGATGTCGGGACGGTGCGGCTGTCGGTGCCGCCGCCGAAGGCCAAGAGGCAGCGTGATCGCGGGCGGGCAGGCAAGAGTGAGGCGGCGGCTTCGGGGGCGGACTTGGCGCCGGCGCAGCAGGACGTGTTCGAGCGGCTGCGAGCGATGCGGAAGCTGCTGGCGGCGCGTCAGGGGGTGCCGCCCTATGTCATCTTCCAGGACGTGACGCTAAGGGCGATGGCGACCGAGCAGCCGGGGTCGCTGGCGGCGATGCGGTCGATCCGGGGGATCGGGGATCGGAAGCTGCAGCGGTACGGGCCGCTGTTCCTGCGGGTGCTGGGTGGGGAGGATCCGCAGACGCTCATCGATGAAGCGCCGATGGAAGAATCGACGGCGGATTGAAACAAGGGGGGAGACCGCAAACCTTAGACGTCGAGGTTCTTGACCTCCAGGGCGTGGTCCTCGATGTACTTGCGACGGGGCTCGACCTCCTCGCCCATGAGGATGGTAAAGAGCTGCTCGGCCTCGCTGGCGGCGTCCCAGGCCACGCGCAGGAGCACGCGGTTGGCCGGGTTCATCGTCGTCTCCCAGAGCTGCTCGGCGTCCATCTCGCCCAGGCCCTTGAAGCGCTTGATCTCGAGGCCCTCCTTGCCCAGCTCGACCACGGCGTGGATGACCTGGGAGAGGTTGACGACGGGGTTGACCTTGACCTGTCCCTTGGCGTCGATGCGGGTGAGCTCGAAGCGCGTCGCGGCCAGCTCGCCGCTGGGCAATTCGAGTTGCGACAGGGCCCAGTCGTCGATGGACAGGCCAAACTCGTCGGTGAGCTTCTTGAAGAGCCGTTCGAGCTCGCGGACCTCGTGCAGCTCCTTGCGCATGGCGGCGCGGGCCCCCGGAAGGGTCCCCGGAAGTGTCTGGGGAAGTGCGTCCTCGGCGGTCTTCCCAGCCTCCCGGGCTTCATCGCTGGTCAGGACTTTGTCGAGCTCGGGGTCGGACTCCTGGAGGTCGTGCTCGGCGCGGAAGCGTTCCTCCTCGGCCTCCGACCAGAAGTAGTGGTCGTGGTCGAGGCGGTCGGGGATCTGCAGGCGGATGCGGGGCAGGCGGCCCTTGCCCTCGGGGTCGTGCGAGCGCAGGGCGAGGAACTCCTCGAAGACGATGCCGCGCCGGCCTAGGACCTGGGCGATGTCCTGGATCTGCGACAGCAGGTCGAGCGCCTGGGCCAGGGAGGTGGCGCTGAGGCGAAGCTTTTCGCGGTGCTCGGAGTCGAAGACGACCAGCTCGGTGCCCTCGAGGCCCAGGCCGGTCAGGACGGCGTGCATGCGTTTCTCGTTGAGCACGTATTCGCTTTTCTTGCCGCGGGTGACCTGGTAGAGGGGGGGTTGGGCGATGTAGACGCGGCCCTGGCGGATCAGCTCGGGCATCTGGCGGAAGAAGAAGGTCAGCAGGAGCGTGCGGATGTGCGAGCCGTCGACGTCGGCGTCGGTCATGATGACGATGCGGCCGTAGCGGAGCTTCTCGATGTTGAAGTCGTCGGCGCCGATGCCGCAGCTTAGAGCCTGGATGATGATGCGGATTTCCTCGAAGCCGAGGATCTTGTCGAGGCGGGCCTTCTCGACGTTGAGGATCTTGCCCTTGAGGGGGAGGATGGCCTGGTAGCGGTGATCGCGTCCGCCCTTGGCGGATCCGCCGGCGGAGTCACCCTCGACGAGGTAGAGCTCGGAACTCTCGACGTCGCGGCTGGTGCAGTCATAGAGCTTGCCGGGCAGGCCGCCGGAGTCGAAGGCGCCCTTGCGGCGGGTGAGTTCACGGGCCTTGCGGGCGGCCTCGCGGGCCTGGGCGGCGAGGATGCCCTTCTGGCAGACGCGTTTGGCGTCGGAGGGGTGCTCCTCGAGCCAGTTGGTCAGTTGCTCGTAGACGCACGCGCTGACGAAGCCCTCGACCTCGCTGTTGCCGAGCTTGGTCTTGGTCTGGCCTTCGAACTGGGGGTCAGGAACCTTGACCGAGACGATGGCGACGAGGCCCTCGCGCAGGTCCTCGCCGCTGGGGGGCGTGTCGTTCTTGAGGAGGTTGTGGCCGCGGGCGTAATTGTTGAGGGCTCGGGTAAGAGAGGTCTTGAAGCCCGAGAGGTGGGTGCCGCCCTCGACAGTGTTGATGTTATTGGCGAAGCTCAAGAGGGTTTCGTTGTAAGAGTCGTTGTACTGGAGCGAGACCTCGCACTGCAGGCCGGTGGCGGGATCGGTGGCCTTGAGGTTGATCGGGTCGGCGTGCAGGACGTTCTTGCCCTCGTTGAAGGCGGCGATGAAGGCGGCGATGCCCTGGGGGAAGCAGAAAGTCTGCTCGCGTCGGCCGATCTCGTCCTCGATGCGGACGGTCAAGCCCGGGTTGAGGTAGGCCATCTCGCGCAGGCGGGCGGCGAGGGTCTCGTAGCGGAAGGCCGCGTCGGGGAACATCGTCGGGTCGGGCTTGAAGGTGACCTTGGTGCCGGTCTTGGCCCGTTCGCCGATGACGTGGAGTTTTTCTGAGACGACGCCGCGCTCGAAGGAGATGGCGTGGAGCTTGCCGCCGCGGGCGACCTCGATCTCGAGCCATTCGGACAGGGCGTTGACGACGCTGGCGCCGACGCCGTGCAGGCCGCCGGAGACTTTGTAGGAGTTGTGGTCGAACTTGCCGCCGGCGTGCAGGACGGTCATGACGATCTCGACGGTGGGCCGGCCGGCCAGGGCGGGGTTGTCGTGCTTGTAGGGACCGACGGGGATGCCCGAGCCGTCGTCGACGATGGTGGCGGAGCCGTCGGCGTTGAGCTTGACGGCGATCTGGGAGCAGCGGCCGGCCATGTGCTCGTCGATGGCGTTGTCGACGATCTCGTAGACGAGGTGGTGCAGGCCGCGGGTCGTGGTGTCGCCGATGTACATGCCCGGGCGCATGCGGACGGCCTCGAGGCCCTCGAGGACCTTGATGTTGTCCTCGGTATACGTCCCGCTCGACCCGGGAAGCGGCGCATTGATCGAGGGATTCTCAGCCGACGACGCTCCCGGCGCGATCGAGGCCTCGGCGGGTTGCATGCTGCCTGTCCGTTCCATCAGAAGGTGAGCCTTTCTCGGGCGAAAAATCGCCAGGAAAGTCCGGGGTGTCTTGCGCTGCGCCCGGCCGTTGACGGGGTCGCAGGCGGGCCCTGCGGCTCGCAGACCCACCGCGAGCAGGCGGGCCGTATCCCCCATCCGATCAAGTGGTAAATGATATCAAAATCAGCCCGCAAAGGCCAGCGGATACGGCGGGGCCAATGCATATGTTAGTCACTTAAAATCAGTGGCTTACGGCGACATCCGAGTGGCCGAATCCGTCGCCGATGGCGCGTGCGACATGGCCTCCGCGACCGGAGCAATTTTTCCGCTTCTGGTCGCATTAATTTTGCTCTGGATCTGCGGGAGCAACGCGGCCATGTCCGCGTCGGTTCGCGACTCGGGGCGCTGGCAGATCGACAGCGCCATCTCCCACAACCGCAGCGCGCGATCCGACTGACCGAGCCGGTAGAGCGCGTCGGCCCAGTGGTCGAGCATCACCGGGTGCTGGCCGCCGGGCTTCGAGGCGGCGCGTTCGAGCCACTTGGCTGCCTCCTCGAATCGGCCGAGCTTGTAGCACACCCAACCCATCGAGTCGAGGTAGGACGGGTTCTGCGGGTCCTTGGCCAGCGCCTTCTCGATCATCCGCAGGGCCTGGTCGAGGTTGCGGCCCTGCTCGGCCCAGGTGTAGCCCAGGGAGTTGTTGAGCTCGTCGTCGTCGGGGTGTCGGCGGATCGCGTCGGTGAGCAGGCGCAGCCCCTGCTCCTGCCGGCCCATGTTCCCCAGCAGGGCTGCCCATCGCGAGGTCAACGGCCCCTCGAGGTCGGGGTGGGCGGCGATGAGCCGGCGGGCGGTGGCGTCGAGCGTGGGACTGCCGTCGAGCGCCAGCCGCAGACGTCCGACGAGCATCAGGTAATTGGTCGGGTCGCCGATCGTCGTCCGGTCCAGTCGGCGGACCCACTTCTCGGCGTCAGCCGGCCGATCATCGTCGAGGTATTTCGCGATCAGCCCCATGGTGAACTGACGCAGGTTCTCGTCGCGGCTGACCAGGTCCCAACGTTCGACCAGCAGGGCCTCGACGTCGTCGAGCTGTCCCTGCGTCGCCTGCACGCGCAGCAACAGCAGCAGCGAACGGACATCGCCGGGGTCCTCCCTGACCAGCGCACGCAGGGTCGCCAGCGCCTGCTCGAGTTTGCCCTCGCGGATCTGCTGCCAGGCGATCTGATGCCGTGTGACGGGGCTGAGCGGGATGCTCGCCAGGGCCTTCTGCAGCAGCGCCGCGGAGAGCCGCACCGTGTCCGGCGGCGCGCTCGGCGAGCCATAGAGGTCGAACAGGGCCTCGTAGAGCATGGGCTCGTCGGGGATGGCCGTCACCGCGTTCTGGAGGATCGTCGCGGCTCGCAGGGGCTTGCCCTGCTCGAGTTCGAGCCGGGCACGCAGCAGCGGCCAGCGCGGCTCCCGGGGCTGAAGTTCGATGAGTTGATCCAGGATCGCCGTCGCCCGTGACTTCTCGCCCGACCGCAGGAGCAACATCGCCCGCACGCCCATCGCCTCGGGCATCTGGGACACCGGATCGAGCAGCGCCTCGGCCGGCGCGACCTGGCCTCGCTGACCGAGCAGTTCGGCCAGCCTCAGCCGCGCCGGCCAGAAGTCCGGCCCGTCCTGCATCGCCCGGCGCAAGATCGCCTCGGCCGCATCACCCCGCCCCGCCGCCTCGGCCGCCCGCGCGTGCAGGTAGGTCAGCGCCGGGCCGTCCATCCCCCCGCCGTCGGCCCCATCCAAGGCACGCAGCCACCGCTGGGCCGACCCGTTGCGGGCCAGCAGCTCCCACCCCCGATCGGCCGAGGACGGCTGCGACGCGATCGCCCGACCCACCAGACGCACCGCCCGCCGCATGGCCGACGCGCCGCCGTCCCGGTACGCCTTACGCAACGCCGCCTCGAGCACGGTCCGATCCCACGGCCGCGTCGCGAGGTGCTCCTCGAAGAGCGACATCGCCCGGTCCGTCCCGACGAGCCTGCCCCACCGCACCGCCATCGCCGCCGACTCGCCCGACCGGTGATACGCCTCGAGCAACCGGCCGGCCAGGTCCGACGGATCGGCCGTCACGCTCGACAACTCGTCCAGCAGCGACATCAGCTCGCCCGAGTCGAGCTCCCCGAGCAGGGCCGACACCACCGCCTCGTGGGCAACCCCCCACTGTCCGAGCATCGCCTGGACATACACCCGCCGGCGCAGCAGCTGCATCGGCTCACTGAATCCCTCCGCCAGGTCGTGCGTGTACCAGCGCATCGCCTCGCCCGGCTCGCCCAGGCGCATCCACGCATCGCCGATGTTCACCACCACGCTCGGCTTCTGCTGGCCGAGGACCGCCAGCTCCCGGGCGAAGGAGGAGGTCATGTCGTACGAGGCGTCCCGCTCAACGAAGAGCGTCAGCTCGTCCGCGGCCGCGCGGTCATACCCCTCTCGCAGCAGGGCCACGCCCAGGTAATACCGGATCACCTGGCCCGCGGCCGTGGAATCCGACAGGGACTCGGCGCGGCCGAGGTGCGCCACGGCCAGGGCCGTCTGGTCCCGCTGGAGGCAGAACTTGCCCATGACCAGCAGGTTGTCG
>JADZCW010000086.1 GCA_020851395.1 Phycisphaeraceae bacterium | reverse complement strand
GTCGAGCCGTGGAGGTAGAGGGGGCTGGCCATCTCGCGGCGGTAGAGGTCGGCGACGACGGGGTTCTGCTGGAGACGGGCGTCGCCCCAGTTCTGCCACTGGGGGAAGGGGGACCAGTCCCAGTTGATGTAGCAGAAGGCCTTGATGTTGGGGTGGTCGCGGATGAGCTGGAAGTAGGGGGCAAACCAGGCATCCCAGCTGGCGCGGCCGCTGAGGACGCCGACGGTGTGGGGGGTGGATTCGCCGATCATCACGGGCTTGCCGTGCTTGTGGGCGAGGGAGAGCAAGGGGCGGGAGGCGGGGATCTCGTGGGCGCCGAAGAGGTCGACGGCCCACCAGTCGACCCACTCGTCGCCGGGGTAGTAGGGCATGGCCAGGGCGAGGGTGCTCGGATGCGGGCACCAGACGGTGGCGATCGGAGCGTCGTAGGTGCGCAGGATCGTGGTGACGTGGCGGAAGGCCTGGACGTAGCTCTCGGCGACGTAGCCGTTCCAGGGGCCGTTGCACTCGTAGCCGATGCGGAGGTAGATCGGCACGTTCAGGTCGCGCAGGGCGGCGAAGAGGGCGTGGAGGTTGGCGTCATGCAGGCCCTGGGCGACCTCGTGCTCGTAGTGGGTGGAGGGTCGGCCGTCGGAGGTCATGGACAGGCCCAGCTGGACGGCGGCAAAGTGGTCCAGGGCGGCGAGCTTCTGCCGCAGGCGGTCGGCGAAGACGGCGGGGTTGCCCTTGAGGTTGAAGTAGTCCATGAAGATCACGGGCCTGTGGGGGGCGATGGCGGCCTCGTATTGCAGGACGTCATCGACGCGGCTCTGGCCGGCGCCGTGCAGGATGTGGGCGACGGGCTCGAGCTTGGCGCCGTAGTCGTGGCGGGGCTCGAAGGTGGGGGCTGTGGCGCAGGCGGTCAGGCCCAGGCAGGCCAGAAGGAGCGTGAGGACCAGGGGCGTGACTGGGTGCATGGGGGCTCCTGGCGACGGGATCGTGCGCGTGCGAGAGCGACGCGGCCAAGCTATCGCTGGGCCGGGGCTGGGACAAGGGGGCGGAGGATGGGGACGGCGTCAGACGATGGCGCGGGCGTAGGGCAGGCGGCGCATTACGTCAGCGATCGCTGTCGAGAGGACGAGCGTCAGTGGGGCGATGACCCAGTAGGGCTGGCTGGCGCCCAACAGCTTCCAGAGGGCGAGCATAACCAGGGGATGAACGAGGTAGATTCCCAGGGTCAGGCAGGCGAGCCAGGTGATCCATCGCTGGCGAGGGATGGGGAACATGCAGACGAGCATCAGCAACGAACCGACGGTGTAGGAGGTGGCCACGATGTGGTGGCCCATGATATAGGCGGGGATAGCGGCCAGGCAGATGGTCGCGGCGATGGCGATGAAGGCGATCAGACGACGGCAGCGGTCGAGACGCAGGGCGAAGCCATACGCAACGCCCAGGCCGACGGCGGGCAGGCAGAGGCACCACAGGCCGACGATCCAGGGCATCTCGCCGATGCGTGAGACCAGCACCAGCAGGGCCAGGCCGCCGAGGAACGCCAGGGCGAGCTTGATCTTCTTGTTGTCCAGCGGGGCCAGGCCGATGCGGACGGCCTGGACGAGGGTGATGTTGACGAAGACGAACGGGAGGTACCAGAGGTGCTCTCTGGGCCAGGCGAGGATGGTCCATGGCCTGAAGTCCGCCAGGCCGGCGGGGATGCCGCGGGCCATCCAGAACTGGGCGGCGGCATAGATCAGCCACCAGGCCGCCCAGGGGACCAGGAGGCGCTCCGCCCGTCGACGGAGCGCCGGCCAGAAGGCCTGCCGCTGCCCGGACTGCATGAATGTCAGACAGAGGAAGACAATCAGGGCGGGCCCGCCCACGGAATAACGGAAGGGAGCGGTGGGGTTATGAAACCACACCAGCGCGGCGGCGGCGGCGACGCGCAGGTACATGCTCGAACCGATGATCAGCGGGACCGAGGGCGCCCGTTCGACCGGGCACGTCTGAACGGCCGGAGGCGTCCAGGTCGACACCACCGACGTGCCGACTCCTGACGGAGTGACAACGACGGCCTGGCTGGGATCGTACGTTAGCTTGTTCACGTCGAGACCCCCTGACAACGAATCGCTTGAACCAGATGCCCCCAATCACATCCCCCGGAGTCACGAATTAAATCTTACCTCCTCCCTGAGGAGATGCAATATGTTGATCGTGCACACCAGTCACAATGACACTATCTTCCGTGACGATTCACGCTTTTTAATGTCCCATGTTCATATTCATATACAAGAGTCTGATGGTTTAATGTTGTGAAAGCTAAGGAGATTCCCCTGTTTTTCCATGTGTTTTGAGGATCATCGCGTCGAATATTCGTAACATTGACTGGCATGATCTGTGGGTGCTCATGATCGGAAATATGTAGTCGCTTTGCGTGAATGTTAAGCCTTGTGAGTCTGTAGATATTTTACAAGTCGGGTGGTTGACGCTGATCGCGATGGGCCGACTGTGCTGCGTGCGGGATCGGAGGAGCAATGGGGGGAGCGCGGCGAGGCAGACAGCTCATCGCGGTCGTCTGCTTGGGCTGGGGGCATAGACAAGCATGCACCGGACAGCCGGGGGCGACCGGCGCGCTCGTCGACGGATCCCTCCTCGCGGACGGCGAGGGTCAACGTCTGTGGTTGTCAGGGATCGAAGAGGCTCTTCTGGGGCGCGGGTCTGGCGAGCGAGGGATGACGAGGGGGTCGAGGAGCTCAGGCGCGTCGAGGGAGACGTGGTTGACGGCATGGCTGACGGGTGTTGCATCGAGTGTTTCGCCGGGGCCTTGGATAGCGTCGGTCAACCGTTGCGCGACGGCGTCACTGGGCGTGCCAGGGTCGAGCCAGGCGTGCCAGAGCGCGGGGGGCAGGATCAGGGGCATGCGCGGGTGGATCGGGGCGAGGGCCGGCGAGGCGTCGGTGGTGATGATGGTGCAGGTGTCGAGCTCGTTGCCGTGGGCGTCCTGCCAGTGCTCGTGCAGGCCGGCGAAGAGGAAGGGCTGACCGTCGGGCCGGCGGATGTAATAGGGTTGTTTGCCGCCGCGGGAAGGCGTCTTCCGGGAGCGCCTGCCGCTGGATGATTCGGCCGCGGCTTGAGGGGCCGGCGCCTCCCGCCACTCATAGAACCCATCGGCGGGGAGGAGGCAGCGGCGGTACTTGAGAGCGTCGCGGAAGGCGGGCTTCTCGGCCAGCGTCTCGACGCGGGCGTTGATGAGCTTGCTGCCGATGGCGATGTTCTTGGCCCAGTGAGGAACCAGGCCCCAGCGCATCAGGCGCATCTCACGTTTGCGTTGGGGGGGGTGAGGATGACGGGCACGGGCTGCGTGGGGGCGATGTTGTAGCGTGGTACGAGTTCGGGCAGGCGGCCGGCCAGGAAGAGCTGACGGACGAGCCGGTCGAGCTTGGACTTGAGGGTGTAGCGGCCGCACATGATGAGGAATCGTATGTCTGAGCGACACGGGCGACAAAAAACTTCGACCGGGGTTCGCGGCGCCTGGGGCGCCGGGCGAACCCCGGCCGAGGTGTGTGTGTCCGATCGTGATGTGATGTGAAGGCCAGTCGGGTCAGGCCATGCGACGGCGGGCGATCAGCAGGCCGCCGAGGACGAGCATGGTCAGCGCGGCGGGCTCGGGGACAAGGCGGACATTGTCGATGCCGACGATGGTGCTGCCCTCGCTGGCGATGCGGGCCTCGATCCAGCCGACGTCGGCCATGACGGTGGCGAAGGCGGGGCTGGGGTCAGAGGTGGGATCAATGTCGTCGTCGGTCAGCCAGCCGTTGGCGCGGGCGGTCAGGTCGTCCCAGGTGGGGTCGAAGGCGACGTCCAGCGGGACCCAGGCGTTGCCGTTGGGCGAGATCATGCCGAAGTCGTAGACCCAGCCGTTCTCGGTCACGTCGCGGCGGAAGCGGAGGTAGGCGTGGTCGGCGGTGGAGTTAAAGACGTTCAGATCATAGCCCGCGCCGGTGACGCCGGCGGCGGCGTAGTCGCCGAGGAAGCCGGTGGTGACGCTGTTGCGAGTGCCGATGTCGAACACCGGCGGGGTGAGGTCCTTGCGGATCTCGACGTGGCCGTCAGGGTTGCCACCGCCGGCGACGTAGACCTGGACGGTCGAGGTGGTGCTGCCCTCGAAGCCCTCCTCGTCGGAGTCGAAGGTGGCGACTGTGCCGACGAGGGCGCCCGAGGCGCTAACGGCAAGCAGGCCGGCCGCACAGACAGTGATCCAATGCTTCGCGTTCATCATTTACCTCCCTGGAGAGAGTGGAAAAACCACGGGCGACAACCGCCCGATCCAAACTGGAGCCCCTCCAGAGGGCACAACAACAAATGAACGTGGCACCCTGATGTGTCACCCCGATTGTAATGCAATCGGGTTATGCCACCGCATATCTTTTTATAATATTATTTGGCTTGAGATGGATGTGTCTGTAAATATCACTGAAGATAAAGAATGATATATAGTAAGTACTTATGATCATGACAAGGATGCATGTCATGTTATTCTTGGACTGAAGAATAAGCGGTTGCGTGGGGGGGGACAGACGGCATTGAGGGCAATACCCTCTCGGCGGGATCGCGGAATGATCCTTGTTCTGAGCGTCGGACAACGCGAGTGATGCTGTGTGAGCGGATGAACGAAACAAACAACCAAATGGTCTGTATGCTGGCGGCTTGCCCCGCGTGCCGGCCATTTCGCCGGCGGGGGCGTACCAGGAGATTGGGACATGCGGACGATTATCGAGCCGTTCCGGATCAAGATGACCGAGCCCCTGAAGCTGACCACGCGGCAGGAGCGCATTGAGGCCTTGGAGAAGGCGCATCGCAACGTGTTCCTGCTCGACGCGGAGGACTGCTGCATCGACCTCTT
>JADZCW010000085.1 GCA_020851395.1 Phycisphaeraceae bacterium | reverse complement strand
GCCTTCTTGGCGTAGGGGATGGCCTCGGCGGCGCGGCCGAGCTGGAGGTAGGCGCCGGCGAGGTTCTGGTTGGCGGCGGCGCTGTTGGGCTCGATGGTCAGGGCCTGGAGGTAGGCGCGGACGGCCAAGTCGAGTTTGCCCAGGAGCTGGCGGGCATAGGCGAGGTGGTAGTGGGCGTCGAAGCTGTTGGGGGCCAGCTCGGCGGCGCGGGCGTAGCTCTGCTCGGCCAGGTCGTTCTGGCCGCGCTGCATGTAGATGCCGCCCATGCCCATGTGGGCCTCGACGAGCCTGGGGTTCTCCTCGAGCGCCAGGCCGAAGGCGGCGAAGGCCGAGTCGAGCAGGCCCTGCTCGATGTAGGCCTGGCCCTGCTGGAGGTGCTCGTTGGCGCGGACCTGGGCCTTGGTCAGGCCGGGGCTGCCGGGCCAGTGAAGATCGCAGCCTGTCAGGAGGATCACGGCCGACACGCACACCCATGCCCCAAGCGCGTTTGATGTCTTCATGGCTGTCAAGCTACGATCCAGGCTCGTTGGGGTCAATGCAGGAAAGCAGATAGGGTACGGGGTACGGGGTACAGGGTAGGGGGTAGGGGACGCGGGTAGCGCGGACCGTCGTGGTTTTGAGGAGCATTTGTCCGTTCTACCCCATCCCCCATACCCTGTACCCCGTACCCTGTACCCCGTACCCTACGTCTCGAACTCCCATGCTGATCGCACTGGCACAGATCAACCCCACCGTCGGCGACATGGCCGGCAACCTGCGGCTGCACGAGGCCCGGCTGGCTGAGGCGCGGCGGCTGGGCTGCCAACTGGTCGTTTTCCCCGAGCTGTCGGTGATCGGGTACCCGCCGAAGGACCTGCTGCTCAAGCCCGCGGCGATCGAGCAGGCGGAGTCGGTGGTGCGGACGCTGGCGGCGCAGTGCACGGACATCGGGGCGATCATCGGGTACCCCTGCCCTGCCGACGGGAAGCAGGGGCTGACGCTGTACAACGCGGCGGCGCTGTGCCACGAGGGGCGGATCATCCACCGGCACGTCAAGTCGCTGCTGCCGACGTATGACGTCTTCGACGAGCACCGGTACTTCGAGCCCGGGCCGGCGGTGGACGTGGCGTTGTGGCGGGGCAAGCGGCTGGGGATCAGCGTGTGCGAGGACTTGTGGAACGATGCGTCGCTGTTTGGGCGGGCGTTGTATCACGAGAACCCGATCGCGGAGTTGGCGCAGCGCGGTGCGAGCCTGTTCATCAACTGCTCGGCCTCTCCGTTCGTGGTGGGCAAGCATGACACGCGGCTGGAGCTGTTCCGCCGGGCGGCGAAGAGACATGCGTTGCCGCTGCTGTACTGCAACCAGGTGGGGGGGAATGATGAGTTGATCTTCGATGGCCGGAGCTGCGCCGTCGACGCGCAGGGCAGGGTGGTGGCGCAGGGCAGGGCGTTCGAGGAGGAGCTGCTGGTCGTCGAGCTTAGGGAGGATGGGGCGCTCGCGGCGGCGGCTTCGGCGCCGAAGTCCGGTGCGGCGGTAGCGACCTCGTCGCTGAGCGATCTTTTTCACGCGCTGGTGCTGGGGCTGCGGGATTACTGCCGCAAGTGCGGGTTCAAGTCGATCGTGCTGGGGCTGTCGGGTGGGATTGACTCGGCGTTGACGGCGGCGTTGGCGACGGCGGCGATGGGGAAGGAGAAGGTGCGCGGGGTGGCGATGCCGTCGCGGTTCAGCTCCGAGCACAGTCTGGCCGACGCGCGCGAGGCGGCGGCGAGGTTGGGGATCGGATTCGACGTGGTGCCCATCGAGGGGCCGCACAAGGCCTTCGAGGGGGCGCTGTCGCCGGTGTTCGCGGGGCTGGAGCCTGGGGTGGCTGAGGAAAACGTGCAGGCCCGCATCCGCGGGGTGATCCTGATGGCGGTGTCGAACAAGTTCGGGTCGCTGCTGGTGACGACGGGGAACAAGAGCGAGCTGGCGGTGGGGTACTGCACACTGTACGGGGACATGGCGGGCGGGTTGGCGGTGATCTCGGACGTGCCCAAGACGATGGTGTGGGAGCTGGCGAGGTGGATCAACCAGAACCCGGAGTCGCCACTGCTGCGGGAGTACGGGCGGGCGGTGATTCCCGAGAACTCGATCGCCAAGGTGCCCAGCGCCGAGCTGCGGCCGAACCAGACGGACCAGGACTCGCTGCCGCCGTATGACGTGCTGGACGCGATCGTCGAGCTGTACGTCGAGCAGGAGCAGTCGACGGCGAAGATCATCGAGAAGACGGGCTATGACGCGGGGCTGGTGCAGCGGGTGGCCCGGCTGATCGACATGAATGAGTACAAGCGCAAGCAGGCGGCGCCGGGGTTGAAGGTGACCAGCCGGGCGTTCGGGTTCGGGCGGCGGATGCCCATCGCGATGCGGTTCGATCCGACGGGGGAGGGGCTGCGGTCGAAGCGGTGAGGCTCGGCCGGGCGAGGTGCGGGCATGACCGACCTTGAATATCTCATCCACCATTCGCCGCTCTGCGACACGCACGAGCACCTGCGGACGGAGAAGCAGTACGTCGAGCAGGGGCCGGATGTCGCGCAGGGAGTGTTCAGCCACTACATTCGTGACGACCTTCGCACGGCGGGGCTGAGCGAGGAGGACCTCAAACGGCTTGACGACGCGTCGAACCCGGACCTCGAGGCCCGGCTGGCGCCGGTGCTGCGGGTCTGGCCGCACTGCCGGAACACGGGCTATGGGGAGGCGGTGTCGTACCTGGCACTTGAGTTCTTGGGGGTGGAGGAGATCACGGTCAGGGCGCTGATCGAGGCGGCCCCCCAATGGAATGCTCTGCGGGCGCCGGGGCAGCGGCTGCGGATCCTGCGGGAGGTGGCGGGGCTGGATCATGTGCAGATCGACGATTTCAGCGCTGTTCGTCGGCCCGATCCGGATGATGCGGGGGGATTCTTCCGCTATGACCTGTCGTGGTGTGCGATGGCTTGCGGGCAGATCGACCCGGCGGCTCTTCACAAGGCGACGGACGTCGAGGTGCGTGATCTTGAAAGCCTGCGACGGGCGATGGCGGAGGTGTTCCTGCGGTGTGGGCCGCACGCGGTGGCGGTCAAGACGCAGCATGCGTATATGCGGACGCTGAACTGGTCGAGGCGGACGGATGAGCAGGCGGCGGCGGCGCTGGGGCGCGTGCTGGGCCACGAGGCGGATGAACAGGACAGGTTGTGCCTGGGCGACTGGTGCCTGGGGCGAGGGGTGGAGCTGGCGACGGAGCACGGGCTGCCGATCAAGATCCACACGGGTCACTACGCGGGCAACGGGCGGATGCGACTGAGCTGGATCGACCCGGGGGGGCTGTGCGAGCTATTGATCGAGTACCCCCGGGCTCGCTTTGTGCTGATGCACACGGCGTATCCGTACGGCGAGAAGCTGGTGTCGATGGCCAAGCACTTCCCCAACGTGTGGGTGGATTTCTGCTGGGCGTGGAGCATCGATCCGGCTGCGTCGAGCGGGCTGGCGCGACGATTGATCCATGCGGTGCCGGCGAACAAGGTCTTCGTGTTCGGGGGGGACACGTTCTGGCCGACGATGGCGGCGGCGTTCGGGTGGCAGGCCCGGCGGTGGTTCGCGGTGTCGCTGGCGGGTCAGGTGCGCGAGGGGGAGCTGACGGAATCGGCCGCGATGGGGGTGGCCAGGCGATGGATGTGCGAAAACCAACAAATTTTTTTCTCCCTCTCTCCGCGATCCAGGGCGGGTGATCACGAGGTCTTGTGAGGGCAACAAAACAATTTACGAATCAATGATATTGCTCGTTAGCATCAAAGGACTGATCAGGCTGACGATGGGGGGCCAATTTCTATTTTGCGCAACGAAACGTTCAAATGAGAACTAGGAGGCTTGTTTATGCTTGTGCCTTTGCGCAACAAAATCATGAACGTGCCTCATAAAATTAGCGGCTCAACGATTAGATATGCTAATAAATTATCGTTTTGAGATATGAGCGGATTGGTAGTTTTGGTCGAAATTTATCATGTAAGTCCTTATTAATCGACCGAACAATGTGTTTTTGGTGACTTGACAAGCAAACCCAAGGCTATATTGTTGAACATGTCTGAGCACTGCGACGTGGGTGTTGCAGGCCGTAGAAATGCGTCAGGTTCGGAATGGTCGTACGGCAGTTTTTGGAATCTGAACAGAGGATCACGTATCACTTAAAGAAACGAGCGTTTTTGATACGATGCGAAATATGGAGCTGACGCGACTGGCCTGATGCCTCGCACATTCTGATGACCCCGGCCCGGCTGATCCGCTACGTTGGCGGGTCGGCCGGTTTTTTTCTTGCGGCGCATGGTCCGCGACTTCGATCGTGATCAGGCATCAGGCACGGCCGATGCGTCGAATCGTAATTGTTTGATGGACAACGTCTTGCTTCTTCCGATGGGTCTGAGGGTTGCTGTCGGCGCGTGACATGAAGCTGCCTGTGAGGGCTCAGATCGGTCCTCGCGGAGTGGATGAGGCCTCATTGACATGCCTTGGTTGTCTTGGTACATACATAGATAGCCAATGCATGTTGGCTTGCGGGTCGGGGCGGCGAACTATGAACCGGAGGACATGTCATGGATTTCTCGCAGGATCTGGTCCGAGGCACGATCGTGCCGATGGTCCTGGCCCTTCTGCATGAGAGGGCCATGTACGGGTACGAGATCGTCAAGGTGATCAACGCGCGGACGGGGGGGAAGCTCGAGTGGCGAGAGGGGACACTCTACCCGGCGCTGCACAGGCTCGAGTCCGATGGGCTCGTGCGCGCGTCGTGGGAGACGGCGCCAAGCGGCAAGCAGCGCAAGTACTACACGATCACCCGCAAGGGGGAGGCGGAGCTGGCGCGGCGGGCGGAGGAGTGGCGGCAGTTCTCGGGGGCGGTCGATGCGGTGCTGATGGGGGGGATGGCGGGGGCGTGACCCCCGGACCCCCGGACCCCCGGCCCCCCGGAAGCGAAAGGCCGGGCCGGGGTATGGCTGCGGCGTGCATCAAGATGATCCGGGCCTGAAGGGCCCGGCTTGGAAGCCCCCCCGCCTCTCCGCCCCCGGGGTGAGATAAGAGGCGAGAGGGGAATGAGGGCGATGGGGGGGCATGGAGGTTGGGCATGAATCCCTTTGATGATCTGATCGCGCGGGCGACGGCGAAGCTGGGGATGGATGGGGAGCTGCGGCTGGAGATTGGGCGGGAGCTGCGCGGGCATCT
>JADZCW010000084.1 GCA_020851395.1 Phycisphaeraceae bacterium | reverse complement strand
GGCGCCCTCAAGTACGCCGACCTCTGCAACGACCGCGTCAAAGACTACGTCTTCGACTGGGACCGCATGCTCAGCTTCGACGGCAACACCGCGCCCTACCTCCAGAACGCCTTCGTCCGCATCCAGGCCATCTTCCGCAAGGGCAATCTCACGCCCAAGGACGCCGCCGGCGCCGCCATCCCCGTGGCCGAGCCCGCCGAGCGGGCCCTGGTCCTCAAGCTCCTGCAGTGGCCCGTCGCCGTGCAATCCGTCGCCGACGCCCTCGAGCCGCACCGCCTCTGCAACTACCTCTACGAGGTGGCCTCGCTCTTCCATCAGTTCTACGAGCACTGCCCGGTCCTCGGCGCCCCCGCCCCCGCCCTGCGGCAGGGCCGTCTGCGTCTGTGCGACCTGACCGCCCGCACGATCCAGACCGGCCTGGGCCTCCTGGGCATCGCCACGCCATCGAGGATGTGATCGGCCGCCGGCCGAGGGTGATGCGGATACGGACATGAATTACGCCGGCGATACCGCCGGCGTCGCCGCCTGATTCGCCCACCGGCTGTGCAGGCTCGTTAGCCCCACGTAGAAATACCCGCCGGCGAACATCAGCACGAACGGCACGCTGACGATCGTGTGCCGCACGTCCGTCGCCCAGACCGCGCAGACGAGCATGTAGCACCCCATCGCCAGCTCCAGCAGACCGGCCCGGCTCAACTGCAGCCGCCGCGACTTGGGCGCCGTCGAACGGCTCCCGCCCGCCTGGCAGTTGTACTTGGGCGTCCGCACGAAAGCCGAGCGATGGCCCACCAGCGCCTCGAGGCACCCGCGGGCGTTGTTGACCGCGATCCCGATCCCGATGCCCATCAGCCACGGGATCAACGTCATCGTCCGCCAGAAGCCCAGCCCCTGGGCCCGCTGGCTCGCCAGATAGAACACGCTGGCCGAAACCGTCCCCAGCCAGAACAAGCCTAGTCCCAATCCCACCCCCCACCAGCCCCAGTCCCCCCCGAGCCCCTCGGAGTTCACCAGCATCACCGGCAGGAACAGCAGCGCCAGCAGCGTGATCAAGAGGTAAACGATCGGGCTGGTCAGGTGGAAGAACGCCTCGAGCTTCACCGCCGCCGGCGCCTTGGCCCGCAGGATCGTCGGCAGCAGCTTGATCGCCGTCTGGATCGACCCCTTCGTCCACCGGTGCTGCTGGCTCTTGAAGGCCATGATCTCCGGCGGCAACTCCGCCGGGCACTGCACGTGCGGCAGAAAAACAAAATCCCATCCCGCCAGCTGCGCTCGGTAGGACAGGTCCACGTCCTCGGTCAGCGTGTCCGCCTGCCACCCGCCCGCCTCTTCGATCGCTGTCTTGCGCCAGATCCCGGCCGTCCCGTTGAAATTGATCCACCGGCTCGCCCGGTTGCGGGCCGTGTGCTCGATCATGAAATGCCCGTCGAGAAAGATCGCCTGGCTTCGCGTCAGCAGCGAGTCCTCGCGGTTCAGGTGCGTCCACCGTGTCTGCACCATCCCCACCCGCGGGTTCGTGAAATGGTGCACCGTCCGCTTGAGGAAGTTCGACGTCGGCACGAAGTCCGCGTCGAAGATGGCAATCAGCTCCCCCGTCGCCTCCGGCATCGCCTCGGCCAGCGCCCCGGCCTTGTACCCCCGGCGGTCCGCCCGATGGACGTGCTGGATGTTGACCCCCCGCTCCGCCCAGGCCTGGCAGATCCGGCGATTCTCGCGGTCCGACCCGTCGGTCGAGTCGTCCAGCACCTGGATCTGGAGCTTATCCGCCGGGTAGTCCAGCCGGCAGGCCGCGTCGATCGCCCGCCGGGCCACCGCCGGCTCATTAAACATCGGCAACTGCACCGTCACCCCCGGAAGCTCCGCGAACCGGCTCGTCGGGTGGTGGGGGTGCTTGTAGTGCCGCCAGAACAGCCACACCATCCAGTACCGGTGCAGCCCATAAATGCACACCGCCCCGAGGATGGCGAAGTACAGCCCCGTGAGCGACCAGCGAAGCATGACTTGTGCCGAAGGCATATCCATGCGTGGGGTGGGCCTGTCTCCGGGATGGGCTTAGGGGGAGGTGGGGAGCCGCGGACATCTGGATGTCCGCGGCAGGTTCTTGATGATAACCGGCCTGACGGAGTTTATCCCGGTCGCCAGATCTGAGGTTAGATCAAACCACCACTTTAACACCAACCGCCCCCCGACCCAAGGCGGGATAGTCCTGCTTGGCTAAAGCGGTTGCGTGAAGTCGTCCGATAAAGCCCATGGCCCGCCTGGCCGTCCCGCCCGCGGCCCTGCCCTTTCTGGGCTTCGCACGTCGGCCACGACCGGCCGGTCCCCGGGGTTTGAAGGATAGTCGGATGACCCATTCACGCCTGACGACCGCGATCCTGACCGCCGGCCTGCTCATGGCCTCGGCCGGATGCCAGCAATACAACGGCGCCACCCAGCTCGACGGCGGAAACTCCACCGTCGAGTCTCGTTACCGCCAGTTCATGCTCGACCAGGAACGCCAACGCCAGGCCCAGGCCGCCCTCGAGGCAGGCCAGCCCACCCCCGTCCAGACCTCTCCCAACGACCGTTTTGTCCGCTTCAACGAACCCGCCAAACCCGACAGCTCGACCACCCCGGCACCCGCCACCGAGCAAGCCGTCGCCCCAACCGCCGCCACCCCCATCGTCCCGGCCTCGAATCGGCGCGACCCCTCCATGGCCCAGTTCGGCCTCTACGGCCAGCTCCCCGACGCCGGCCCCCAGCGCCGCGGACCCCTCGACGGGCCCGATAACCTCCGACAGATCAGCTTCGCCAGCACCGGTGCCGACATGGACCCCGCCGTCGATCCGACCGGCAACTGGATCGTCTTCGCCTCCACCCGTCACCGACAGACCCCCGACATCTACCTCCAGAAGATCGACGGCACCGCCGTCCAGCAGCTGACCAACGACGCCGCCTCCGACCGCATGCCCAGTTTCAGCCCAGACGGCAAGCGCATCGCCTTCGCCTCCAACCGGGCCGGCAACTGGGACATCTTCCTCACCGACCCCGACGGCGGTCAGCCCATCCAGCTCACCAGCGACCCCACCCAGGACATCCACCCCAGCTTCAGCCCCGACGGCAAGAAGCTCGTCTACTGCTCCTACGGCTCGGAGTCCGGCCAGTGGGAGATGGTCGTCATCGACG
>JADZCW010000083.1 GCA_020851395.1 Phycisphaeraceae bacterium | reverse complement strand
GGTCGTCGGCCAGCAGGCCGTGGGACTCATCCCAGAATCGTTTGACCAAGAGGCCGCCGATCTGTTGGGCCAGTCTTCGCCACCGCGCCGCCAGCTCCGGTTCGCCGGCTTGCTCGTCCAGTTCCGCCGCCTCCTGCAGGGCCAGGATGAGTTGCCAATTGACCAGGCCGCTGAGGCCTGATGGATCCTTGGGACCCACGCCGTTGCGCCAGCCGCGCACCCAGTCGGTGAAATTCCATCCCCCCGGAAGTTCGACCAGGCCATCGGGTCGTTGATGTAGCAGAAAGGCCTCGAGCACTGCATGGACCCCCGGAAGCAGGGCGCGGACGAGCCCGGGGGCATCCCGCCAGCGGGCGAAGTCGTGGACCATGCCGATCCACCACAGCGAGAAGGGAGGGATGATCTGCATCCGCCAGCTCGGGTAACGCGACTGCGTCAGGCCGTCCGGCCGGCGGGAGGCGTCGAAGGTCGCCAGGGCCTTGCGCTGCAATCGGTCGTCGGGATCGATGGCGTAGCCGGTCAGCGCCTGCAGGCGCGTGTCGCCGACATACATCAGCTGCTCGTAGTAGGGGCAATCGAGGTAGGTCTCGTGGGCGCACATCTGCAGGCCGCGCAGGGCCACGGGGATCGTCTCGGCGATGCCCCGCGGCCAGGTCTTCTCGGCTGACCGGCAGGTGAATCGTCCGTGCATCTCCAGGGGGTATCGCGTCTCGCGCAGTTCCAGGCCGACAATCTCAATCGTTTCACTCGCGGGGCGGACGACGAGTTGGACGAAGCGGCCGGATCGCCACCAGGGGACTTCGAGGCGTCGCGCCTCGTTCCCACCTGGGGTCAGGAAGCGGTCGGTCAGGCCGTTGAAGAAGTGACCGTCGATGACCCCTCGCGGCCCTTTGCCCTCCCAGCGGTTGCACTGGGTCAGCAGCGTCTCGGCCCAGCCCACCTCGACCACCCCGCCCGTCCCGCCGCGGAGCGTGACGACGGGGTAGGCGCAGAAGTAGTTCTGCAGGTCGATGATCACCCGCCTCGCATGCCCTGGCTCGACGCGCACGCCTGAGCATCCCGCGAGCATGTCCTGCCACGCGCGATGCTCGGTGGCCAGGTCCCGTTTCACGTCCACGGCCAGGGTGTCGACGTCCTGATCCGGTGCTATTTCTTCGACGAATCGCACGACGGCCTGATCGCGCAGCGGGATCGGCTCGTCGAGCATGGCCGGCAACTCGGCCGGGACGAGCAGGTGGATGGGGCGCTCATTGTTGAAACTCGCCGCGTGGGCGCCGTGGTGAGCCGGCAGGGGCGTGTGCCAGCCACCAGTGCTCAACTCCCACGAGGGCTTGGCGCCGTCGAGCTCGAAGGCGGGACCGACGGGCGTGAAACGTGGGTCGACCACAGCCCGGATCGCCTCGCACCGCCGGGCCTGCCAGGGGGCGATCCCCGTGCCCAGGATGGCGTCGAGGTCGGCGTCGCGCGGCTGGAGCAGAAAGCCGTGACGGGCGCAGAACTGCGCCCAAGGGGCCATGTCCCCAAGGGACCAGGCATGGGCGATCAGCACATGCGGGCCCGGCGTCAGGTGCAGGTCGTAGGCCTCGTATCGCCAGTGAGAGGTATCCCCTCGCTGGGGTCCGCGCCCGATCCGGCGGCCGTCGAGATAGAGTTCATAGCGTTCGTCGGCAGAGGCGAAGACCTGGGCGACCCGTGGCTCAGCCTGTTGCCAGGTCAGGCGATAGACCGCGAACAGCGGCCGGTCATTCTCTCCCTGGACATGAATCCACCGACAGGGCCACAGGCCACACTCCGCCCAGTCGATGGCCGAGGGTGGGGCCGGCCTGTCAAAGGCCAGGGGAGCCTCGCGGGTGGATGGGTCCGTCATCGCCATTTGCCTGCCCAGATGCATTGGTTCGCGGCCGGCCGGCCCGGCACTTATCATGCGAACGTGGTTCCAAGCATAAACAGGAGGCAGCCCATGGGCGAGCGGGTCAACGGATGGAGGGTCGCGGGCGTGTTGGCGACGCTGGTTCTGACGATCGGCTGCCGGGGCGAGATGTCCAGGGCCAACGCCGGCTCCAACGGCGTGGAGGTGACGACCGTGAAGCATCGCGGACTCGAGGGATGCGTGTTGCTGCGGGCTGGGTCGACCACGGCCGTCGTTGCCCCCGCCTGGGCCGGGCGACTGAGCGAGCTGGACTTTACCGGCACGGGGCAGGCCAACCTCTTCCTGCCCAACGAGAAGCTCGACGGGCGAACGCTGGACCCCAGCATGCCCTGGGCTCCCTGGGACGGCAACGCCACGGACCTCAAGCGCACCAGCGACGGTCGCAACCAGTGGCCGGGCCTGTGGCTGCACCCCTGGCCGAACGTCAATATGCTGCCGGGCAGCGTCGAGGTCCAGAGCGACGAAGCGACCTCGGGCCAGACGGGCCTGGTCTTCGCCAAGCGGTATCAGCTCTCGCCCGACGGCAAGCGGCTGACCTACAAAGCCACGATCAAACGCGTCAGCGGTGACGAGGCTGACGGCTGGACGATCTGGGAGCGGGCGATGATGCCCGTCAGCCG
>JADZCW010000082.1 GCA_020851395.1 Phycisphaeraceae bacterium | reverse complement strand
TGAACTGCTTGCGGTCGTCGAGGCGTTCGACGAGCCAACGGCCGTCGAAGATGTACCAGCGATCCTGCTTCTCCATGCGTTCGTCAGCCAGCAGGCGGTCGAAGTGGATGGCGAACTTCGCGGGCGGGCCGGCGACGTAGTCCAGCGTGCCGAAGCGGCGCTGCTGATCGCCGAGCAGGCCCTGGATGCGGTCGTAGACGAGTTCCGCCCGCAACGCGTGGACGTCCTTGTGCACGGCCGCGATGCGGTCGAGCCAGGCGTCGGCCTCGTCGGCGGGGCCCGTCGCCGGCGCCGTGGCGGGCGTCTGATCGGCCGCTGAGGCGGGCGACGCCTTGCAGGCTGACGTCAGATTGATCGCCAGCAGCACCGCGGCCAGACGCCAGGCGTGATGGACCCACTGTCCTCGTGGCATAGAGCAGTCTCCACAAAAAGCGGTGTGTTGACGCAGGTATATGGTAGCCCAAAACAAAACCTCCCGGCTGCGGGAGGCTGTGGCGCTCAATGTTGATCGTCCGAAGGATCAGCCGCCCCGGGCGAGCTCACGCCGCGCTGAACCGCTGCGTGCGGGCGAACTGACGGAAGATGCAGTGCGTCGGGTCGAGCTTGCGGACCCGCTGAGCCACGTCCCTGGCCATCCCGCCGAGGTGCCCGACGTACCATCCCGCCAGGCAGGGATGATGCGCCAGCCGCAGGACCTCTCGGGCCATCTCCTGCTCCGGCACGCCCTGGGCATCGATCGGCACGCACTGGATCAGCAGGATCCCAGCCCGGTCGGCCGCCTGATACAGCACGTCCGGCCCGTAATGATCGCGGACCAGCAGGATCGAGTCGGCCGAGACGGGCAGCATCCGCCGCTCATCGATCCGGTCGACCATCACCACCGAATCGATGGCCTTTTCCTTGCCGTTGACCAGCAACAGCGGCGGGCAATCATCGCCCGGAACGCCGGCCCGCACGGAGGTCAGGCCCACCGTGGTGTCCCACTGGTCAACCACGAGCTGATCCAAGAGTAGGCTGACGGTCACCTGATAAAGCGTCTGGCCGCCCATGCCCGCCGGCCACCATCGCTCAGGCTGGACGACCGACATCCACAGCGGCGAGGGGTCTTTCTTGCCGCTATTCGGTGGCAGCTTGTACCAGGCCTCGTCGCGGAAGCCGTCCTCGCCGCGGATCTCCAATAGAAGATCAACATCAGGCTGAGCGTGTGAATCAGAAACCGTCTCGCCGGAGATCTCCAGCGGGCGATGAAGCCTGACCTGGACTTCCAGAACAGCCTGCTCGCCATCGACGTAACGCACCAGGGGGCGTACGCGCTCGAGCCTGACGGGGGGATGAACATCGTGGTGGCTGCTGGGCATAACGCACCCCATGACGGTCCAGGGCCGATCTGCCTCTATCACTACTGAAAGTTATAGATCGGATTTCGGCGTTGGCCAGCGAAAAAAACGAGGAGAGTCATCGCACGACATAATCGTTTGTGAGGTTGGGGCAAGGACGTCGTTCGGCCCTGCGGCGGCGCACCGCCCGTGTGCCCTGCCATGTGTGCCCGCCACAGGCATGGGAAGCACCAGCATCACAGCCGGTTGTCGTCACCCTGGCGTTCGGAGGGACCAGGTAGAATGCTGGCTTGGCGAGCGTGTGCCCCCGCCATCGGCCCTCGGGCGCCCGTCATTCGAAAAGACATCGGACCGTTTCGCCTTGGAACCCAGGACTCGGCTGAGAAAGAAGGAATCATGACCGCCGCCGCGTGCTTCACCTCCGTGGACATCGGCTCCCCACTGCCCGGAAAGACCACCGAGATCACCCCCGCCCCCGGAACGTCCGGATTGGCTTACGACGTCGAGGGCTACGGCCGGATGTTCGGCCTGCACCTGGGCTCGGACCAGGGCCGGTTCGTTTATACACGCATCAAGGGCGACTTCGAGGTCACCGCCCGCGTCCAGAGCATCCACAACGACCAAGCCGCCTACGCCGAGGCCGGCCTGATGGTGCGCAAGGACCTGGCCCCCACCAGCCTGATGCTAGGGCAGTTCGTCGCCAGCAATGAGTACCACGGGGCGGCTGACCAGTACGCCTTCATCATCCGCCGCGTCCCGGCCGGCTCGATCGAGAAGGGCAACGGCCCGGGCCCGCTCGGCCAGGGGAGCTGGGGCAATGACGACTTCACCTACTTCCCCTCGGGCTACGTCGCCGACGACGCGAGCAAGCACCCCCGCCCGTTCCCCGGAGTCTGGATCCGCGTCCGCCGGCAGGGCGGGGAATACTCCGGCATGTTCAAGGCCGGCGACGCCGCCTGGCGCACGCTCGGCAAGATCACGCTCGATCTCGGCCCCGAGCCTTACGTCGGCATGGCCGTCAGCGCGAACCACCACGGCGGCGACGTCAACACGCGGGCCATCGTGCAGTACCGCGAACTGGCAGGGTTCTCCGCTGCCGGGTGAGGGAAAGACAGACGCTTGATATTTGTGCGATGAGTCGTCCATCTTGAATGTTCGTTGTCGGCCCGCAGCGGTCACGCAGTAGGCACGATGCCCCTCTTTCCCCGTTTTCGTCCCATCCCTGGCGCATCCTTCAGCTTTCTTCAGACCCCAAGTGGCGGCTTGAGCCGCCCAAGACAAGGAGACACGACATGTGGACAAGCACGGTCAAAACATTGATAACGGCGGGAGTGGTTGTGGTCGTCGGGATGCTGGCCCTGGGCCGGGCCATGGCTCACTGCGACACGATGGAAGGCCCGGTCATCAAGGAAGCCCAAGCGGCACTGGACAAGGGCGACGTGGCCAGCGTCCTCAAATGGGTGGCTCGGGACAAGGAGGAAGAAATCCGCGCGGCCTTCGCCAAGACGCTGGCCGTGCGGGCCAAGGGGCCCGAGGCCAGGGAGTTGGCCGACATGTACTTCTTTGAGACGCTCGTTCGCGTGCACCGCGCCGGGGAGGGCGCGCCCTACACCGGCCTCAAGCCCGCCGGCACAGAAGTCGAGCCCATCGTGGCGGAGTCCGACAGAGCCCTGGAGACCGGCTCAGCGGATGACCTGGTCAAGCAGGTGACCGCACACGTGGAAGAGGGAATCCGCCAGCGATTCGACCGGGCCTTCGAGGCCAGGAAACACGCCGGTGAAAGCGTGGAGGCTGGACGGGAGTACGTCGCGGCCTACGTCGAGTACGTGCACTACGTGGAAGGCATCCACAGCCTGGTCATGGGCCACGCCGGCCATCACGAGGAAACCGGCAAAGCCCCTGAGACCGGCCACGAACACTGACCGCCGGCGGTCTGATCTCACGCCTGAACTGTGACATCGTTCACGGCGACGGCCGGGTCTGCGCCGCGAGCTCATGGGCGAGTTCCTGCCGGGCGTCGGTCAGATCAGCCTGGAATTCGGGCGACTGGAGCAGCGCCCCCATCACCAGCAGCGCGACCTTCCGGCCGCCCTCGAGATCGTGCGGGTAGTGCATGCCCACCAGCACGCGGTGCTCGGCGAACTGCTCAGCCTTGACGAAGAATTCATCGCGCTTCTCCGGCACAAGCATGCTCATCACGTACGCCCAGACGTAACCCCCGGAAGTGTGCCCACTGGGATACGAAGGATTGTCGTGCGGCTCGATCAGCGGCTTGACCTTCGGGCTCGACAGGTAAGGCCGCTTGGTGTGGTAATAATCCTTGACCTGCGAGGTCACGTCCTGCGTGACCCAATTGACGCGCTCGAGCAACTGGTAAACGTGCGGGAACTTCTCGCGCGTCATCTCCGGCTCGACCGGCAGCACCATCATCTCCGGCGTGAGGCTGCGTTCGGTGCCGGCGATCTCAATCTCCGCCGGGTCGGCATGGGCCTGGATCGCGGCCATGTGGTCAATCTCTTCGCTCCACTCGGCGCCCCCGACGGCCGGCGGCGGTCCGATTAGCGTCGGCGGGATCGTCCCCGGATCGAAGTACTTCCTCGACGACGTCGCCGCCACGGCGACGCAGGAGCAGAGCAGAAGGAGCAGAAGGGAACTGAGGTGGCGCCTCATAAAATACTCCTGGCTACATCACAATAAAATCATGTTTCAGACTAAAAAAGTCAGCCCTTGTATGTGCAAACACAATGTTCAATAGCATGGTCGCCTGCGCACAAGCGAGTCAACCGCCTTTCTGCTTTTCGCCATCTTGTTCGTCTGGCCAGTCATTTGCATCGTTGTAAATGCTGATCTCCACGCCAATCCCTAACTCGTAAAGGGTCTTGATCGCGAGCGTATCGAACGGTACCGTCGTGATGAAGTACCCTTTCCGGTCTTCCGGCATGACCGCGACGTCCACATCCACGGAACAGCCTCGCTCCTGACTTTGTTTGACACAGTCCTTGCATCGATTCAGAGACGCCGCAATTTCACTGACGTGCTCGTGCCAGATATCAGAATTCGCGATTCCAACGCTGATTCGCGGTGGACCCTTGAGTGGACGAAGAACGCAGTCCCGACCGAATATCTCCTCAAGCCTCCCGGCTAGATCAGCCAGAGCCTCAGCACCCGCCGCTTCATCACCGGTGATTCTGAGCACTGTGTACATGCGTCGTCTCTTACTCTCGCCCTTGATCAGCAACACACGCCTTGTTCCTTGGGCACAGAAAGCTCTTCACGGCCACGCCAGATACTGCGGCACGGGGCTTTGCGCGCGGGTGGCCGCGCGCGTGAAAGTCTCAGCCAGGAAGTCCGCGCTGTCCGCCCGCTGCACGCCAAGGATCGACCAGAGATCAAACGGCTGACGCGGGTGCAGCGTGGTGACCTTGGGCGTCACGTCGGCGGGGATCTTGGCCAGTTCCTTGGCGGCGCCCAGGGCGTCCTCGAGGAAGCCCTCCTGGTCGACGAGGTGGCGCTCGATGGCCTGCGGCACGGTCAGCGGGGCCCCGTCGGCCGCGGCGCGGGCCTGCTCGTCGGTCATGGATCGGCCCTTGGCCACGACGCCGACGAAGCGGTCGTACATCGTGTCGAGGATCTTCTGCATGATCTGTTTGTCTTTCTCCGTCCAGGCGCGGAACATGCTCCCGGTGTCCTTGAGCTCCGAGCCCTGAGCGATGAGGATCTGCGGCGTCACGCCGACTTTTTGCAGCAACCCCTCGACGGAGAAGGCCGTCATGATCACGCCGACCGAGCCGGTGATGCAGGTCGGCTCGGCGATGATCTTGTCGGACAGGGCGCTGACGTAATACCCGCCGGAAGCCGCCTGCCCGGCGTAGCTGGCGACAAGGGGGATCTTCTGTTCCTCCTTGAACTGGCTGAGCTCGTGCCAGATGCGGTCGGCCGCGCTGACGGTGCCGCCGGGCGAGTCGACGCGCAGGACGATGGCGGCGGGCTTGCTCGCCCGCAGGTGGGCCAGGGCGTCCTGGACAAACTCAGCCTTGGCGTCGTCGATGATGCCCTCGATGGGCAGGATGACGATCCGCCGGGTGGCATCGCCGGAGGCGTAGGTCGTCTCACGGACGCCCCCGCCGGCCATCTCGCTCGAACCGGCCAAGAGGACCAGGTTCAGCAGGATCGACAGGACCAGGAGCATCACCAGCGCCCGGCGGGCAAGCCGGCCGAGGAAACTCCAACGCGGCGGCGGCGGCGGCGCCATCATCACCGGGGGATAGCCCGTCGGCGGGGGCGGCGGCGGGAAGGACGAGGGCTCGAGCGGCGGCCGTCCCTCACCGCGAGCGGTTGGCGCGCCGCGGGGTGTGGACTCGTCGGGCCTGGGCTGCTGAGGCTCTTGGGATTCTTCGGTCATGGTTGTCGCGTCCTGCCTGGCGGCCGAAAGGGGTGTGATTGGATCACCCAAGGGTAATTCATCCCCGCGGGGCGGGCCAGAGGCCAAGGCAGCGTCACCGGTGAAATCGGGTAGTCTTGGCTGGCCGCGCCGTCACTGCCGGCGCCGTCGAGGGTCTGCATGCACGTCTGGGTGATCCTGCTGGTCCTGGGGCTCTTGCTGCACGACCCGCCGGCCGAGCTGGCGGGGTCTGATCTTGGTGGTTCGACGGCGGTGCTCTTCGCGGGCCATCCGATCGGCTGGCTGCTGGGGCTGAGCGCGGGGCTCAAGCTCCTGCTGGCCGCGAGCTACGGCCTGGTTGTCTGGCGGACGGGTCGGCAGCTCGACCGGGGCAGGATCGAGCCGTGGCTGCCTCGCTCTCGCCGCATGGGCGTGCTCTTTCGTGCGGCGGCGGTGGCGATCTATGGGCTGGACCTCTCCTGCGGCTGGATCGAGGCTGTGCGCAGCCTGGTGGGCAATCCCGTGCTGGCCGACGAGCTTCTCGTGCTGGCGCCGACGCTGGCGATGTGGGCCTGGAGCTGGTGGTGCGACGCGGGGATCGACCGACGACTGAGGCAGGCCATCTGGATGCGTCAGATCGACCAAGGCCACACCCCCCCTGCCGTGCCGAGTCGCGGGCGATATCTGCTGCGGCAGCTCCGCCACCAAGTCGGGCCCGTGCTGGTCCCGGCGATGGCCCTACTGGGCTGGTGGGAAATGCTGCCCCATGTCGGGCTGTCGAGCACGCCCTGGATTCTCGCGGGCGGGCAGGAGCTGACCAACCCGCGTGAGCTGGGCTTTTACGCCGGCGTGCTGGGGCTGATGCTGCTGTCGCCATGGATGCTGCGACTGGTCTGGTCGACGACAAAACTTCCTGGCGGCACGCTGCGGGAGTCGGTCGTCGCGCTGGCTGAGCGAACCGGGGTGAAGCTCAACGGCCTGCTGTTGTGGAAAACTGACGGGGCCATGGCCAACGCCGCCGTCACGGGGTTCATCCGCCCGCTGCGCTACCTGCTGCTCTCGGACGCGCTGCTGGAGAACATGGACCTGCCCCTGGTCCAGGCGGTGACGGCCCACGAGCTGGCCCACGTCCGACGGCGGCATCTGTTCTGGCTGGCCATGCTGGCCCTGGCGCTGGGCGCGGCGCTGAGCACCGCCTTCGACGCGCTGACGCCGTGGATTGATCCCAAGGGTGCATCGGACTGGCTCAGGGCCACCGCCACCCTCACCGTCGGCGGACTGGGCGTGCTCCTCTGGGCCTGCGTTTTCGGTTGGATTTCAAGGCGGTTCGAGCGCCAGGCCGACACCTTCGCGGTCGTCCAACTCACTCTTCTCCAGGACGTCCAAGCCACCGTAATCGACCCCCAGGCGGTGCAGACCATGACCGCCGCCCTGCGTTCAATCGCCGGCTTCAACGGCATCCCCCTCGATCGTCGCTGCTGGCGGCACGGCTCCATGGCTTGGCGGATCAGCTACCTCCAGACCCTCGCCGGCCGGCGGGTCGACGAACTGGCCATTGACAAAATCGTGCCTATGCTCAATGTCCTGGGCCTGCTGACCCTGGCGGGATTGGTCCTCCGGCACTCGGGCAACCTCCCGATGTGACACAAGATGTAAAAATGTGGTAAAAAGCGTCCGCAAGAAAATTATGGATCGGGTTTACCCTTAAAGGACTGACAGGGTCAGCGAGAATCGGGGGAAACGGACAAGCCCATGCGATTCATCAAGATGCACGGAATCGGCAACGACTACGTCTACGTCAATGCCTGGCAGGAACAAATCGCGGACCCCGCCAAGCTGGCGGTGAAGATCGCCGACCGGCACTTCGGCGTCGGCGGGGACGGTCTAATCCTCGTCGACCGGCCCGAGCCGGGCGTCGAGGCCGACGTGCGGATGCGGATGTTCAACGCTGACGGCTCGGAGTCGGAGATGTGCGGCAACGGCGTGCGGTGCGTCTGCAAGCTGGCCCACGACCACGGCATCAGCACGTCGAACCCCATGCGCGTGCAGACGGGCCGGGGTGTGCTGAGCCTCAGCTATGAGCTGGACAAACAGGCGAAGGTGGTCAGTGTCAGCGTCGACATGGGCGAGCCGATCCTTCCCGCCGGGCAGGTGCCGGTGCTGACCACCCCCGACATGCAGGACCAGCCGATGGTCAACGCCATCGTCCCCGAGCTCTGGGCGGCCGTGCCGGGCGGGGACGCGTGGAAGAAGCGGTGCGAGCTCGACGAGCGCGCGACCTGCGTGTCGATGGGCAACCCGCACGTGGTGTTCTATTGCGCCCACGTCGACACGGTGCCGCTGGAAACAGTCGGGCCGATCATCGAGCGGCACGCGATGTTCCCGCGTCGGATCAACGTGCACTTCGTCGAGCCGATCAGCCGCAACGAGGTCAAGATGCGGACATGGGAGCGCGGCAGCGGCATCACGCTGGCGTGCGGCACGGGGGCGTCGGCCGTCTGCGTCGCGGGCGTGCTGAGCCACCGCACGGCCAGGCGCATCAACGCCCAGCTCCCCGGCGGCGACCTGGAATTGGACTGGCGACCCCCGGAAGCTCCAGAGGCCCCGAATCATCTGTTCATGACCGGCCCGGCCGTCGAGGTTTTCCAGGGCGATTGGCCCGACGAGGCGTGACGCTATTCCTCGCCGCGGCCCATCTGCGGCCGGAGCATCCACAAGAAGACCGGCCCACCGAGCATGGCCGTGAAGATGCCCAGCGGCAGCAGTCCCGTGCCCAGTGCGCGGTCGAGCAGTACGCTGGCGGTGTCCGAGAGCACGATCAATGTCGCCCCCGCCAGCGCCGAGCCGACGACCAACGCCCGGTGCGTGGGCCCGAGCGCAAAGCGCACGACGTGCGGGCAGATCAGCCCGACGAAGGCGATCGGCCCGGCCAGCAGCACCGCCCCGGCCGCCAAGGCCGTGGCCATGAGGAACAGCACCGCCCGCAAGCGCGCCACCGGCACGCCCAGGCTCATCGCCTCGGCCGACGAGAGCGTCAGCACGTCCATTGACCGGCCCAGCCACGCCAAGAGCCCCACCCCGCCGAACGTCAGGAGCATCACGACGTTCCGCGTCGAGGCCGACTGGGTCTCGTCGAGAAAGCCCATCATCCAGTACATCAGGTTCTCGCGCACGCCGCTGGGGCCGATCAGGTAATTCAGGAGCATCACCAGCGAGCCGTTGATCGTCGAGAGGACCACGCCGGCCAGCAGCAGTCCCAGCGGGTCGATCACGCCTCGCCGCCGGCCCACGGCGTAGACCACGGCCATGCTCACACCCGCGCCGACGAGCGCGCCCCAGGCATTACTGCCGAAGGACAATCCCCACGCCACAGCCAAGAGCGACTGGGCGATCACGCCCACCGCCGCCCCGGACGACAGGCCCAGGATGTAAGGCTCAGCCAGTGGATTTCGCAACAACGCCTGCAGCGCCACCCCCGACGCCGCCAGGGCCGCGCCGACGGTGGCCGCCCCGACGACGCGCGTCAGGCGGATGTCCAACAACGTCACGGAGCCACCCTCATCGCTGGACAGCCCGAACAACTTCCACAATCCGTCGAGCAACGACCCGCCGGGCCAGCCCCAGGAAAGCCCCGTGCACAGCCGCGCCCACGCCGCCGCCAGCAGGGCCGCGCAGAGCATCACCAGCGCCACGCGCCGCCATGTCCTGCCGCGATGCACCGAACGAGTCGCCGAAGCGTTACTGGCCATCGACGTGTCCTTGCTCAACCGCACCCCCCCAGGGGTCTGATCCGTGCACGGGCGTGGTCATCGGGATCGAGGGCATGGTCTCGGGGGCCTCGGAAGGCTTCGTCGCGGGGAGTGGAACATCCGCAGGCGGAGCCGAGGAGACCTCCGAAGGGGGGGGATTGCTCTGCATGATCTTTCGGATCGCCCCGGCCTTGTCGGGATGGATCGCCATGGCCAGCCGGGCGGCGATCTGGTCCACGGCCGTGCTCTGGATCAGCAGCACGCGCGGGTCGCCGATGACCTCGAACCGATTCTGCTCCACCGCGGGGACATCCAGCCCCCGGAAGAGCGACGGACGCGGGTCCTGAGCGAAGTCGTCGATCGGCGGCGCCCCCGGAAGCATGAACAGCACCACGTCCGGCCGCAGTTCCAGCAGCCGCTCGCGGTCGAGCACCACGGCCACGCCGCCGAGGTCACCGGCGGCATTGGACGCGTGTAGATAATTACACAAGAGGTCGTCCTCGACCGAGCCTGGCCCGCTGGCCCAAAGCGGATTTGGGTTGAACACCAGGAGCACGCGCGGCGGGATCGCGGCAGCATCCTTAACGGCCTGGCTGATCGCCGACAAGCGATACGTGATCAGCCGGCTCAGCTCCCGCGCCCGATCCTGGGCGCGCAGCGCTCGGCCCAGGTTCGTCCGGCCCGCGTCAACGCCCGCGAGCATGTCCAGGATCTCACGCACGCTGTGCGGCGTGGGATAGAGCAGCAGCTCGAACTGGCCCCGCGCCGCCCACTCGACCAGACGCGCGTCCGGGCCTTCCTTGCCCACCATCGCCAGCACGTGCGTCGGCCGCAGCGACAGCAGCCGCTCGACGTGCGGCGCCAGATAATTACCCACCACCGGCAGACCCTCGGGCGCGGCCGTGTCATGGTCGGCCACGCCGACGATCCAATCGCCTCGCCCCAGGTCCACGACGAACTGCGACAGCGCCGGCGAAAAACTGACAATCCGCAGCGGCGCAGGCTCCGTCGCCGTGGCCTCAATCGCCGTGGTCTGCCCCCACGCGACCGCAGCCCACGCCCACACGATCACGAGGCTCGAGAACGTCTTGAGGAACACCGCTTCTCCGTTGTCCACACCCTCGCGGGCGGGGAGCTTGGCTGGGGCAAACCACTGGATCTGAAAAAACCACTCAGCCTGGCTGGCTATCCGGAGCACTCGGCGGCTCGATGGCCTCGGAGCCTCCCGCCGCCATCGGCGCATCCTTCGGGGCCGGCTCCTCGTACACCTCGTGCAGCGGCGTGCCGTCGACCGACAGCCGCAGCAGCAGATAGATCTGTGTCTGCACGCAGACATAGAAGCTGATGGCAAACGCCAGCAACAGCCCCAGGAACGAGTACGTCCATACCGCAATCAGGCTCGCGGCGACCTTGCCCGTCCAGCCCAGGCTCTGCCACTGGATCGCGTAGCTGAACTCGCCGAGGCGCGGCACCTCGAGCATGGCGTCGAAGCGCGTCAGCCCCGGCCTGGCCTCGGCCACCACCCACCAGCCCACGAGCGTGTGCGTCAGGTTCAGCGCCATCAGCAGGATCACGCCCACGACGATGTAG
>JADZCW010000081.1 GCA_020851395.1 Phycisphaeraceae bacterium | reverse complement strand
TCGTCTACGTCGACTACAAGAACGCCGACGCCCTGCGCCGCCTGCTGACCCCCAACGGCAAGATCCTCGGCCGCCGCCGCACCGGCATGACCGCCGCCGAGCAGCGCCTCGCCGCCCAGGCCATCAAACGCGCCCGCTACATGGCCCTGCTGCCGTTCACGTCGGCCACGCTGTAACCTCCCCCCGGAAGTTACCCCGGTAGTTCTGCAGGCATTGCATGAGATGCTTCACCCGCCGGCGTCAAGCCCGGCGGTTGTTCTAGTGCGCGACCCAATCCCCTTCATCGCGCCTAATTCGACCGGTACCCCGACACCCGATCCACCCGCCGCGACATCTCGCTCGTGTACCGCCGCCCGAGCGTCTGGGCGTGCTCCCTCACCCACTCCGACAGTCGTGTCCGACCCAACGGCGGCGCCTCGACGCACAGCCGCCCCTCCATCAGCCCCCTGATCTCTTCCCGCGTGATCACCACGTCGCGCACCAGCACGCCCAATCCCCGCGTCAGCGCATAGCCCAGCCACGGCGGTACGCGGACAATCGCCCGCCGCACACCCAGCGCCTCGCGGATCATCCTCGCCATCCCGATGTACGTGAACGTCTCGGGCCCAATGGCCTCGACCACTTCGTCACGCTCGCTCATCGCCTTCTCCGCCGCCGCCGCGGCCAGGTCGTCGACGTGGATCGGCTGCAGCCGATATTCCCCCGTCCCGAAAACCCCGAACACCGGCAGGTGGCGCAACGACCACGCGATGTTGTTCACCAGCACGTCCTCCCGCCCGAACAGCACCGTCGGCCGCAGGATGCAATACGACACACCCAATCGCATCAATGCCGCCTCCAGCTCCGCCTTGCACCGGAAGTAGGGCAGGTCCGACTGAAGGTCCGGTCTCGTAATGCTCACGTGCACGATCCGCCGCACGCCCGCCCGTTTGGCCGCATCGAACATCACTTTCGTGTTCGCTACCGCCTGCTCATGCGTGAAGAGCCGATGGTCGAACCGCACCCAGTAGGTATTGATCAGCGCCTCGACTCCCCGCAGCGTTTCGCACAGCCGCTCGGGCTGGTCGAAGTCAAACGGATGGGCCCGCACACGCTCCCCGAAAGGATTCGGCCGGCCGGGCGAGTTCGTCAGCGTGATGACCTCGTGCCCCGCATCCAGCAGTCGCTGCGCGATGTAACGGCCCGAATACCCGAACGCACCTGTGACCGCCACCCGCATCGACTCGCTCCTTTAAATGGGCACACTCTGTCGCTGGAGGGCATGCAGAAGCAACACCGACATAACGGGCAACGTCGTCCCGCTGTACGTTTGTTCGTGCAAGCCACTCGGCTCCGTGTCCACACCTTCGTGTCAGTCTTGGGTCGGCCGCCTACCGGAACAAGCGGCTCTACGCCGCTGAAACAGACCGGCCGCCGTGGTCATGACCGCCAGCACCAGCCCGGCCGACGGCTCCGGGATGACCATCGCGACCTCCGCCATGGAAAGAGCATCGCCGAAGATCTTGACCTCGTCGATCTCCCCCCGGAAGTAGTTGTTGTCGTAGTCGAACAACGGATCGGCCACGCCGATGCGGTACTGGGCGTAGTAATGGCCCATCCACGCGATCTCATTCTCCTCGGCGGGGGGCGCAACGATGTCGCCTACGAAACTCGTCGGCGCGGCATTGACCAATTGCCCGTCGATGTAGAAGTAAAGCAGCCCCGCGTCCGCGTCGGCCACCAGGGCCAGGTGATGCCACTGCCCCGGCTCGAACACTTCGCTCGAGAGGATCTCGACCTGCCCGCCGCTCGTCGCCAGGCGGGCGAAGAATCGTTGGTCCTTGTTGTACTCGATGCTCATGTTCGGGCTGGTGAACACGGCATAGGCACGGTTGGTGGCGTCGGTGTAGGCCGGCACGTCCTGCGGCCGGGCCCAGGCGGCCACCGTGAAACTGCCGGCGAACGTCTCGTCGAGCACCTCGTGGTCGTCGATCTCGACGTACCCCGTCGAACCGTCGAAGTGCCCGACCCCGCCGCCGCCGGCCACGCCGCCCTTGGCCTGCCCGTGGTTGGCGAAGCCCGAGGTGTCCTCGGTCAAAGGCTCCCCATCGTCGAATCGGTAATACGCCACCAACCCCGGCACCTGGCTGAACGTGTACCGCATCTGCGGCGACCCGGCATTGCCCGCCGCCGCGACGTCCTGCACGCCATCGACCGTCAGCGTGTAGAGCGTCTGCGGGCTCTGCGGGCTGGTCGTGAGCATCACGGTGCGTCCATCCGGCCCGATCGAAGCTCCCAGCACGTTCACCCCGTTGCTGAGCGCATAGCGCGACGGATCACCCGCCGTGGCCGGATCGACGTCCTCATCGAAGACCACCCGCAGCAACGTCCCATCCCCGCTGCCCGCCGCGATCCGCACGCCCGGCGGCGTCAGGTCCGCCGGCGTGGTGACGTTCAGCGCCGCCGCAGCCCCCTCCGCCCCGTGCAGGTTCACCGGGCGAACCTCGTAGCTGTATTCCGTCAGCTCCGCCACGCCGCGATCGACAAAGCTCCGTTCACGCGTGACGCCGAGGGGCTGCCCATTGCGATAGACCTTGTACTCCAGCACCCCCGTCTCCGGGTCGCTGGCTTCCGACCACTCAAGGTTGATCGTCCGGTAGTCCGGCGTGCCCGCCCCCGCGATGTCCGGCGCCAGCGGCCCCGTGGCATCGGGATCGCCGATCGGCGCGGTCATCATGCCCATGTAGCTCCACCCGTTGTAGTACATGAACCAGGTGTTCACCGCGGGGTCGGCATAGACCACACCGTTATGCCCCGGGTCGGTGTTGTAGACCGCCACCGGCGCGCTCATCGTGTGCACCGGGTCCGCCGACGAGGCCGTGCGGGCGTAGATGTTTCCCTGATAGCTGTTGAAGAACGCCAGCGTCGACTCGTCCAGCGGCACGATGCTCGCCGCCCCGCGCACCAGCGGCACCGGCTCGCTGTTGATCACCGGCCCGTCGTTGTTGAGGTTGTTCGCCGTGCTCCCCCACAGCGCGCCCATCCGGCTGGTCTGGAGCGTCCCGTTGGGGATGTAGAACGCGTAGTAATTCGACCCGTTGGTGTACCCCTGCACCGGATGCAGTTCGTCGCCGTAGCCCCAGATGGCCGGGTTGTTGTACGCCGCGATGAGTCCCTCGTCGGTGAAGTTGTAGCCGTCCGTCGAACGCGCCACCCGGATGTCGGACCAGACCTGCGGCGTCGTCGCCGTCGCCGCGTGGCTGGCGCTGTAGTAAGTCAGAAAGTCCCCGTTGGTGTCAAGGAAGAACCCCGCCGCCGGCACGCCCTCCTCGGGGTTGCCCGCCACCGACCAGGTCAGCACCGGATTCGACCCGTACTTCGTCCAGTTCACCCCATCGGTGCTCGTCGCCACACCGACGTAGCGATGCCCCGGCCCGATGTTGTCCAGTTGCGAGATGTAGTTGTCCGACCCGACGTAGTAGAGGTAGTAGGTGTCGCCCTTCTTCAGGATCGAGCAGGGTGTGTAATCCTCCATCAACCCGTCCCACGCCTGCCCCAATGGTCCAGCCGAGAAGACCAGCCCGCGATCAACCCAATCCCCCGCCAGCGGGATGGCCAGTTGCGCGCGCGCCGACACAACCAGAATCAGCCCGGTTACCACGGTCACGATAAGTCTCAGGTGCAGCGTCATCTTTTGCCTCCCATGCGAACGGTGCCGGGTAGTAATGCGCAATGCAATCGCCAGTGTAATCGCCTCAGGACGGCAATCACACTAAAACGTCCAGCTTTTTAGCCCTTATCCTGAGAACAAATAGGGTGGCAGTTAATCTAGGCCGACCCCGCGCCCCGCATCACACTCCGCAGGTCCGCCCAATAGATCCCCCTGAACCCTTCGTGAATCGAGTCGAACGTGATGGAATCACTCCCGGGGGTCCAGCGCGGGTGCAGATCGCATCGCAGGTCCACCGTCCGCGGCGTCGATCGCTCCGAGCGGAATCGTCCCAGCGTCAGTCCTTCACGCCGATCCAGTGAATAGACCTGCAACACCCGTGCGAAATCCGGTGGCCCCTGCGGATAGCTGTCATAGAGAATCCACCGCCCATCCGGCGAATACGAGCAGTGCCCATCCCCCTGGAAGAAATCCGGATCGATCAGCTCGCGTTGCCCTGTTGCGTCGCTGATCAGCGCCAGATCCAGCGTCTTTCCCGCCTGCGCCTTGGCATAGAAGAGCATCCGGTCATCATCCCGCCAGTGGTAATGCGACGCCGCCCCCCACACCTCATGCCGCCTCAGCCCACCCCCGGAAGCGTCCCCCGTCAGCAGATACGTCGCCCACTTCTCTTCGTCCGGCAAGGGGAACGTCCGCACCAGCATCAGATACCGCGCCGCCGACGGATTGAACGTGACGTGATTGACCAGCAGCTTGCGTCCCCGAACATCCTCCCCGCATCCCTCCAGAAACGCCGCGATCTCCGCCAGCGACGCCGCCAACCGAGCGTTCCCTGAGGCCACGTCCATCACGAACACGCCGTCTTCCGGGGGCGTCGCCACGTTCGCGAAAGGATCGGGCAGCTGCACGTACCCATACCCCGCCCGAAAGTCATACAGCCGCGGCATGTTCACGCACAGCGCCTTGACGCCATCGCGCGACACATTCCCCACCGCCCTCGGCAGGACGCGCCGCTTACCCGTCACCACGTTCTGCACGCAGCAGCCGAATCGCCCCTCCTCGAACACGTTGTACACGCACGCATCCGGCTCCGACGCGAGCCATTGCAGCAACGATCCCTGCTGAAAGTTCCACGCCCGCGTCCGCCCAAACACCTCGAACGTCGGCTCCGTTCTCGACGCACCCCCTTCATCAGGCAAGCGCATCCACCCCAACGTCGCCACGTCATCCGCCCCCGG
>JADZCW010000080.1 GCA_020851395.1 Phycisphaeraceae bacterium | reverse complement strand
TGAAGCTCAAGCTCTCCAAAGACGAATAACCCCAGCCTCTACTCCATCAAGGAAGACGCGTGCGAATCGGCATTGACGTCATGGGGGGCGACAACGCGCCGGACGCCATCCTGGCCGGCAGTTTGGCGGCGGTCAAGCTCTTGTCGCCCGACGATGCACTGGTGCTGATCGGTGATCGAGCGATCATCGAGGACGGCGTGGCCGAGGCCGGCCTGGCTAAGGACCCCCGCATCCAGATCGAAGCCACCTCGCAGGTCATCACCATGGATGACCCGCCGGTGACCGCGATCCGGGCCAAGCCCGACAGCTCGATCGTCCGCATGGGCGAACTGGCCGGCAAACGAGCCGGCGAGAAGCGATGCGACATCATCATCAGCGCCGGCAACACTGGGGCCTGCGTGGCCGCGGCCCAGATGTCCATGCGACGCCTGCCGGGCGTCCACCGGCCGGGCATCGCGGTGACCATCCCGACCTTCTACGGCCCGCTGGTCGTCTGCGACGTCGGGGCCAACCCCGAACCTCGCCCGCCTCACCTGCACCAGTACGGGCACATGGCCTCAATCTTCGCGCAGCAGGTCGTCGGCATCGCCGAGCCCAAGGTGGCCCTTCTGAGCATCGGCGGCGAGGAGGCCAAGGGCAACACGCTGGTCAAGGAGACCAACGTGCTGATGAAGAAGGACAAACGACTTAACTACGTCGGCTACGTCGAGGGCCGGGACCTGTTCGACGGCAAGGCCAACGTGGTGATCACCGAGGGCTTTACGGGCAACGTAGTGCTCAAGCTGGCCGAGGGGCTCTCCTCGGGCCTGTTCCGGACCATCGCCCGGGAGATCTTCGAGATCGACCCGCAGTTGGCCCTGAAGTTCGAGCCGGTGGTCAAGAGCATTTATAAGAAGCACGACTATCACGAGTACGGCGGGGCCCCCCTGCTGGGCACCAACGGGATCTGCATCATCTGCCACGGCTCGAGCGAAGCGCGGACCATGACCGCTGCGATCCGCAACGCGATGACGCTTTCCAAACACAACGTCAACCAGACGATCTCCGAGGTCCTCTCGAGCCTGGACCCCGTGCAAGAGGGCGCGGCATGAGTTCGCCCAGTGATCGGCCGGCCTTGCACAAGGTCAAGCCTTCGATCGGCATCCGCCTGGCCGGCACCGGGATGGCTGTGCCCGACGTGGTGGTGACCAACCACGACCTGGCCAAAAAAGTGGACACCTCCGACGAGTGGATCACCCAGCGCACGGGCATCCATCAGCGTCGGATCGCCCCCGAGGGCGTGACCGTCCGCGATCTGGCCACGGCGGCGACCGCGGCGGCGATCAAGGACGCGGGGATCGCGCCGACGGACCTGGACATGCTCGTGCTGGCCACGACACAGCCAGAGATGGTCTGCCCCTCGACGGCCGCCCGGGTGGTGGCCGAGGTCGGGGCCTCACCAGCCGGGGCCCTGGACGTCAACGCCGTGTGCAGCGGATTCGTCTACGCGCTCAACGTCTCGACGAGCCTGATCCTCAGCGGGGCCGTCCGGACGGTGGCCGTGGTCGGCGCCGACGTCATGAGCCGGATGATGGACTGGAAGGAACGGAGCACCTGCATCCTCTTCGGTGACGGGGCGGGTGCCGCCATCCTCCAGGCCAGCGACAACCCGGACCAGGGCAGCCTGCACCTGTCGATGGGCAGCGACGGCAGCCAGTGGCGCCACCTCTATTGCCCCCGTACGCCCGACCAGCTACCTCCGGATGATTCGATCTTTTCAGGTGCTTACGACACCCTCCAGATGAACGGGCGTGAGATTTACAGGTTCGCCGTCTCGACCCTTCAGGGCGAGATCGACCGGGCCCTGACAGCCTGCAACCTCAAGCCTCAGGATCTGTCGGTGATTATCTCGCACCAGTCGAACATGCGGATCCTCGAGTCGGCCCGCGAGAAATTAGGGCTGCCCAAGGAAAAGGTTTACATCAACATCGATCGCTACGGGAACACCTCGGCCGCGAGCGTGGCGATCTGCCTGAACGAGCTCAAGCAGGCCGGCCGGGTGCGCCCGGGCGACTTGGTGCTGTTCGTCGCCCTCGGCGGTGGGCTGACTTGGGCGTCGAACCTCTGGAGGGTGTAAAAAGACATCCAAATCCTAGAATGGATGGAGTTTTCCACCACAGATTTGATTCAGTCGCTTCCCCCGGGGATCATAAGACTTTAACTTCTGGGGGTATCGAGCGGGCCCCGGCCAGGAATGGATTCCCAGCGCCGCGGGGGGGGATGGACAGGAGACTTATTGCATGACGACCTTCAGCCAATCGCAAACCACGACCGTCCCCGCGTCGTCAACCCCTGTCAGCACGGGCGACATCGTCATGTGCCCTGGGCAGGGGGCCCAGCACGTGGGCATGGGCCGCGACTGGGCGGCCCGCTGGCCCGTGGCGGCTGAGACGTTCAACGAGGCGAACGAGATTCTGGGGTTTGATCTGGCCGACCTTTGCTTCCGGGGGCCCGAGGATCAGCTCAATCGCACCGACTACGCCCAGGCGGCGATCTACACGACCTCCGTGGCCTGCTATCGCGTGCTGCGGCAGGAGGGCCTGTTGGGCCCCCTGGCGGCGACGGCGGGGCTGAGCCTTGGCGAGTTCACCGCCCTGCACTTGGCCGGGGCGTACAGCTTCGCCGACGGCCTCAAACTTGTCCGCCTTCGCGGCGTGGCGATGCAGGAGGCGGCCGAGGCGACGCCCTCGGGCATGGTGGCCCTGATCGGGGCCGAGCAGGAGCAGGCCCAGACCCTGTGCCTGGCGGTGCTCGAACGCGTGGCGGGCGAGAATCAAGTCCTGGTGCCGGCCAACTTTAATTGCCCCAGCCAGGTGGTCATCAGCGGGTCCAAGGCGGCCTGCGAGTGCGCCCTGACGGTGGCGACGGAGATGAACCTCCAGGCCAAGGCCCTGGCGGTGGCCGGGGCGTTCCACTCCCCGATCATGCAGCCGGCGGCGGCCCGCCTGGGCAAGGCCCTCGAGCAGGTCCGCTGGACCGAGCCGGGCGTCCAGGTCCTCTCGAACGTCAGCGGCCAGCCGCACGACATCACCAACGTCGAATCCATCAAGGGTCTGCTCGTCGAGCAGCTCACCCGTCCGGTGCAGTGGGAGAAGTCGATCCGCTGGTCGACGATTCACCTGAGCGGCCGGTACGTCGAGCTGGCCCCGGGCAAGGTCCTGAGCGGTCTGATGAAGCGGATCAACCGCAGGACGGCTGTGCACAACTTCGCCGAGCCGGCCCCCGCCTCTTCCCCGGCGGCCCAGGGCTGAATTCTTCCCCAGGCGCGGCGTGGTGCGGCTGGCGGGCCGCGCCAAAAAGACTAAGATCGTCGCCCCTTAGCGTTCTGGCCCGTCGCCATCGACCGGGACGGATGGAAACCCAAGCATGGCCTTATCGTCAGTCCAGCGTGTCGCCCTGGTCACCGGGGCATCCCGGGGCATCGGGGCCGAGACGGCCAGGCTGCTGGCCAAACAGGGCCGGCACGTGGTGGTGATGGGTCGCAACGCCAAGTCGCTCGAGGAAGTCTGCGGCGAGATCCGCGGCGACGGCGGGTCGGCCTCCTACAAGACTTGCGACGTGTCGGACGGGGCCGCACTGAACGACGCGATCGAGCAGATCGCCGAGGAGTTCAAGCGGCTGGACATCCTGATCAACAACGCCGGCATGACCAAGGACGGGCTGATCCTGCGGATGACCGACGAGCAGTTCGACCAGGTCATCGCCGTGAACCTGCGCAGCGCGTTCGTGGCCTGCCGGGCGGCCCTGCGGCCGATGATGCGGGGCAAGTGGGGGCGGATCGTGAACATCGGCTCGGTGGCGGGCCTGGTGGGAAACTTCGGCCAGGCCAATTACGCGGCGGCCAAGGCGGGCCTGCTGGGCCTGACCAAGTCGATCGCCAAGGAAATGGCCTCGAAGAACATCACGGCCAACCTGGTGGCCCCGGGCTTTACGGATACCGAGATGACCTGCCACCTGCCCCAGCAGGTGAAGGACTACGCCATCCGAGTGACCCCGCTGGGCCGGTTCGGCCAGCCCAAGGAGATCGCGGCGGCGGTGGCGTTCCTGGCCTCGGACGAGGCGGGGTTCATCACCGGCCAGGCCCTGGCGGCCGACGGCGGGATGACCATGTGCTGAAGGATGCGTGTTGGCAGCCCTTGTCGGGCAAGCTATATTGCTGTGCCGGATAAACGACCCGGCGTTCTGGTTCGGACACCCCTGAAACATGCCCCTGACGGGCGTAGGAGAAGATTCCGTATGGACGAGAAGGCGATTGAAGAGAAGGTGATCTCCATCGTCGCCGAGCAGATGGGCGTGGACAAGTCCGAGGTCAAT
>JADZCW010000079.1 GCA_020851395.1 Phycisphaeraceae bacterium | reverse complement strand
TCGGCTGCCTCAGCGACCAGGTCTTCGGCCAGCTCGCCGCCCACGTCGCCGGCCTGGGCTACATCCTCGACGAATCCGTGGTCAAGTCCTGCATCGCCGCTGTGTTCAAACACAACTTCCGGGGGCCTCTGGGCGATCACTGCAACCCCCAGCGGATCTACGCCATCCTGGACGAATCGGGCCTGCTGCTGTGCACCTGGCCCAACGGCGGACGTCCCGCTTATCCCTTCCCCTACAGCGACGAGGTCTGGTCCGGCATCGAGTACCAGGTCGCCAGCCACCTGATGTACGAGAGCCTCGTCGACGAGGGATTGGCCATCGTCAAGGCCGTCCGCCAACGTCACGACGGTAAGCGTCGCAACCCCTTCAACGAGTTCGAGTGCGGCCACCACTACGCCCGCGCCCTGGCCAGCTGGGGCATGCTCACCGCCCTCTCGGGCTTCCGCTACGACGCCGTGGACAAGACGCTTTACCTGACACCCCGCACCGGCCCCCTGGCCAAGTGCCTCTTCACCACCGGCTCGGCCTGGGGCACCTTCGCCCTCGAAGGCACGACGCTCACCATTAAACCCACCCACGGTGAGATGACCATCGAACGCATCGTCCTGTCCGACCGCACCCTGGACGTCCCCCCCGCGCAGCAGGCCGTGCGGGCCGGCAAGACGTGGAAAGTCTCCCTCTGATGAACTGTCACGCCGAAATCAAGAACGACGTCCTAACCCTCGAGAACAACCGCATCCGCCGCCGGCTCCGCTGGAACCAGGGCAACCTGCTGAGCCTCGACCTGACCGACCTGACGACTAACCATCGTTGGCATCTCGGCGGCTATGAGACCGACTGCGCCTTCCCCGGCGAGGACCCGACGCCGCACGAAGGCAAGATGGAGGTCACCCCCATCCCCGAGGGCCCGATCCACCACGCCCACCTGCGCGTCGACTGCTCCTCGCGGTTCGGCGAGCTGGAGATCCGTCGCTCGTTCCGCCTCTACGACGACTGCCCCGCCATCGCCTGCGACTTCTACCTCCGCGGCAAGACTACCGGCATCTGGCAGTCCGAGGCCGCCAGCGCCTCGAGCCTGACCAACATCGAGAACCTCACCGCCGCCCGCCAGGGCCAGCTCATCGCCGAGGTGATCGAGCGCCTCTGCTTCGACCGCCCCCACCTCCGCTTCCGGGGGGTGCAGTTCTTCGACATCACCGACCGCCGCAACAACCTCGTCTCCGAGCGGGCGGTTCTCTCCTACGTCCAGCCGATCTACATCCCCGCCAACATCCTGCTGATCGCCGACCCCCTGGCCCAGGCCGGGATCTTCATCCTCAAGGAAGCCCCCTGCTCCGACGTCCAATTGACCTACCCCGGCTGCGACTTCGTCGTCGACCGCCAGGCTGTCCGCCTCGTCGGCGCCGGCATCGCCCCGCGCGACATCACGCCCGATCGTTGGACGCGGGCCTACAGCTTCGTCACCGGCGTCGGCCCCAGCGATGAGAAGCAGCTCCTAACGAACCTCCGCGGCTATCAGCAGCGCATCCGCCGAACCGAGCCTGGCCGCGACCACATGATCATGCTCAACACCTGGGGTGACCGCTCCCGCGACGCCCGACTCGGCGAGGCCTTCGCCCTGGCTGAGCTCGAGGCCGGCGCCAAGCTCGGCGTCACCCACTTCCAGCTCGACGACGGCTGGCAGAAGGGCGTCACAAGCAACTCCGCCAGCAGCGGCGGCTCGCTCAAGAACATCTGGCGACAGCCCGACTATTGGCACGTCAACCCCGATCGCTTCCCCAACGGCCTGGCCCCCGTGGCCCAGCGCGCCCGCGAGCTGGGCATCGAGCTCTGCCTCTGGTTCAACCCCTCAACCGACGACAGCTTCGCTGACTGGCAGAAAGACGCCGACGTGCTCATCGACCTCTTCCGGGAGCACGGCGTCCGCACCTTCAAGATCGACGGCGTTACCCTCCCCGACAAGAAGGCGGACACCAACTTCCGCGCGATGCTCGACCGCGTGCGCGAGGCGACGAACCAGCAGGCCGTCTTCAACCTCGACGTCACCGCCGGCCGACGCGGCGGCTACCACTACCTCAACGACTACGGCAACCTCTTCCTCGAGAACCGTTACACCGACTGGTCCAACTACTACCCCCACTGGACCCTGCGCAACCTCTGGCAGCTCGCCCGCTACGTCCCGCCGCAGTCGCTCCAGATCGAGTTCCTCAACAAGTGGCGAAACACCGACAAATACGCCCAGAACGACCCCCTCGCCCCCGGAAAAGTTCCCTTCGCCTACTGCTTCGCCGTGACCATGATGGCCCAGCCGCTCGCCTGGTTCGAGGCCTCGAATTTGCCCCCCGAGGCGTTCGAGATCGCCCCCCTCGTCCGCACCTATCGCGAGCATCAGGAGCGCATCCACGCCGGCCGGATCTTCCCCATCGGCCAGGAACCCTCGGGCACGGGCTGGACCGGCTTCCAATCCCAGCGTGACGACGGCGGCTACCTGCTCTTCTTCCGCGAATTCAACGACCGCTCCACCGCCGCCGTCGAGACCTGGAGCCTCGCCGGCCGCGAGGTCGAGCTGACGCTCATCGCCGGCCAGGGCAAGCCCACCCTGCGAACGCGCGTCGACGACCTGGGCCGATTGACTATCGAACTTTCGGAGGCCATGAGCTTCGGCCTCTACGCCTACCGCCTGCTTCCCTGACCCCCGGAAGCCAGCCCCGCGGAAGCCGGCCCCCCTGGAAACCCGGCCGCACACACAAAACTCCTTGCTCCCTTGGCCGCGCCCAGGTACGGTGCATCCAACGTGCCAGGGGCGCGTCCCGTCCGCGGGAAGGGTTTAACCCACCTTCGACCGTACAACTCCCACCTTCTTTCCCGCCCGACTCCGCGGACACCGGGCCACACGGAAGGAAGGCGTCATGTCCCCATCTCTGCCCGCGCGTCCCAACCTCGAGCACCTGCGCAAACAGGCCAAGGCCCTGCTCAAGGCCTGCCGGCAAGGCGATCCCCAGGCCACCGCTCGCCTGCGTGACACCGTGCCACGCCTGGCCGGCCTGAGCGACGACGAACTCCGCCGCGCCGACGTCGCCCTGCACGACGCCCAGCTCGCCGTCGCCCGCGTTCATGGCTTCAAGAGTTGGTCGGCCCTGCACGATCGCGTCAGCGCCTCCGCCCAGCAGGCCATCGCCAAAGCCGATCGCTCCCGCGCCATACCCACCGCGGCCAACAACGGCAATCTCGAAGCCCTTGAAATAGCTCTGTCAAAAGGCGACCCCACCCAGCACGACCTGGACCTCGCCCTGGCCCGCGCCGCCATGCACGGCCACCTAGACGTGGCCAAACGCCTGCTCGAGCACGGCGCCGACGTCAACGGCGAGTACGGCGGCCGCTACGGTCCGATCATCCTCGCCGCCTGCGAGGTGCAGAACCCGACGGGCCTGCGCTTCCTCATCGACCACGGCGCCAACGTCAACTTCTCCGAGCGCACCACGTCCAAGTACCCCACGGTCCAGACGCCGCTGAGCATGGTCCTGGGCACCTACCACCGCGGCGGCCTGGACCGTAAGCACCAGTGCATCGACATCCTCATCGCCGCCGGCGCCGAATTCGAGGACGGCCCGGTGATGGACATCCACCGCGGCAGCGCCGAGTCGCTCAGCGATCGCCTCGGCAAGGACTCCTCGCTCATCCACCGCCGTGTCAACCTGCCCTACGGCAACCACCTCTCGCTCCATGGCGTCACGCTCCCGCACGTCGCCGCGGAGTTCAACGAGCGAGCCTGCCTTGATGTCCTGCTCCGCCACGGCGCGGACCTCAACGCCCCCGCCGAGATCAGCTCCGACGGCCTGGGCGGCCAGACGCCGATCTTCCACACCATCGCCACGATCCAAGGCTCGGGCTACGACCTCTTCGAGCACCTTCTAACGCTCAACCCGGATCTATCCGTCAGAGCTCAGGTGCAGGAGAACGCCTCGCTCTACGAGAAACCCCAAGATGGCTGGCGCATCCTGACCGTGACGCCCCTGGGCTACGCGATGAAATTCGAGAACGAGCCCGACTGGTGCCGCGCGACGCGCGAGATCGCCCGCCTGCGAGAACGCAACGCCCCAATATGAGATTGCCTCACACCACCGTCAGCCGCGACCCGAGCTTCCGCCGCCAGGCATCGTCGATGCCGCCGTCGGTGACGATCTCGTCGACCTCGTCCAGGCCGCAGACGCGCGTCAGGCTCTTGAGCCCGAACTTGCCGCTGTCCATCAGCATGACGGACCGCGACGTCTGCCGGAGCATCAGCTGCTCGACCTGCGCCATGGCCAGGTTCTGGTTGTAGCACTCATCGCCGTCGATCCCCGCCACGGAGAAGAGCATCATGTTCGCGTGCAGGTCCGCCATGCACCCCGTGGCGATCGGCCCCACCAGCACGCCCGTCCGCGGGTAGAGGCTCCCGCCGATCAGGAGCAACTCGATCTCGTCGTCATCGGCAAAGAGATTGGCGATCGGCAGGCTGTTGGTGACAACTTGGAGCGGTCGGGCCGTGATCTGGCGGGCGGCGTAATACACCGTTGACCCGCCGTCGAGGATCAGCGTGTAATGCGGCTGTACCAGCGACGCGGCGTAGGCCCCCAAGAGCTCCTTCTGCCGCACCGCCTCCTGCATCCGCTGCGACAGGATCGTGCCCTGCCCGCGCGGGATGGCCGCCGGCTCACGGTAGATCGCCCCGCCGTGCGTGCGTTCGAGCAGCCCCTGCTGTTCGAGCACCTCCAGGTCGCGCCGCACCGTCGAGGCCGACACGCCGACTTCCTTGGCCAGCTCGTCGAGCTGAGCCGTCTTCTGCTTCCGCAGAATCTCCAGCAGCCGCTGTTGTCGTTCGACGATGAGCATGGGAGAAACTCTAGCCCCGCATGGCCATGCGGGGCTGGTGCAAAACACCGACGATCACTCATCCATAGATCCGATCCCGCTTGGCCTTGTTCCAGGCGATCTTCTCGGCCGCGGTCATCTTCGAGAAGTCCGGCTGACCATTCGGCCCGATCGCATTAGCCTTTTTATCGGCCGTTTTAGGCGTGTCCTTTGCCCCATCGACCCCCACGGCCACGCCCGTGCCGCTGTAAGCCGTCGCACGCTTGGAGGAGGCCAGATCGTCCTGTAATGCACGGTAGGGTTTGATCCCCAGCTTGCCCAGCGCCGCGTGGTACGACTTGACCGCCTCTGCCGGGTCGTCGAGCTGCCCGTCCGCCAGCCATCGCAGGTGCTGGATGAACGAGAGCTGGTGCTCGGAGTTGTTGATCATCCGCCCGTACAGCGCCGCCCGAGCCCCGTACTTCCTGGCCTCCCAGAGCTGATGGAACGCGTCGAACGTTGTCCCGCTCGACCCCCCGAGGATGCCCGGCACGAGCGTCCGGTCGTAGCTGGCCAGCTGCTCCATCGCCGTCGGCCCGTGGTAGGCGATCTTCAGGAAGATCGGCCGCCCCTTGCCCGCCACGCCCGCCAGCGTCCGCGCGATCATGTCGTTGATAAACCGCCCCAGGTCCGGGATCGGCGCCTGCGGCGCGTTAGGGTCGAACACCTCCATGAAGTGCCGGAATCCCTTGCGCTCGGCCTCGATCCTGAACTCGCGATAGGCCTCGATCGTCCGCAGGTCCAGCTCGAGGTTGTTGTTGAACGTCAGCGAATACAGCCCCAGGTCCGCCCCGAGCCGGCGCTCGTCGGGCTTGCAGTCGACTTTGCCGCACATGATGTGATCGATCACCGCCGTCCGGAACGGCCGCGAGGGCTGGCCGGGGTAGACGCCGCCCATCGCCAGGTGGATGTCCGTCGTGTCGTTCGCCCGCGCCGCCGGTGTGATGGCCGAGTTCTCGAACAGCCGCTCCTGGATCGTCAGCACCTCGTTGGTCGAAGCGCTCATGAGCATGATGTCGATCAGTCCCTGCCTGACGTTCTGCCGGATCAGCTCGCGGTACTCGGCCAGCGAACGGAACCGTCCCTCCTGCGCGTGATGCTCGGGCGACTTGCCGGGGGCCGACAGCCCCGCCGCCATGTCCGCATCCTTGGCGTCGGCGATGATGAAATCCTTGCACGACGGGTCGGATAGGATGCGTGCGATCTTGGTGTCAAGCGTCTTTGCCACGGCCATGCGATTCACTCCTCGGGGCTCATGCCCCGCAAATTCACTTTTTCAACTCTCCACGCGCTGGAAGACGATCTCCGGCACCGCCGGCTCCAGCACCGCGCTCACCGCGGCGATCCGCCCCGTGGCATCGCCACGGAAGGCCATCGTCGCGTTGCGGCCGGCGGCCTCCTTCCATGCGAACACGTCGTAGTGCTGATGCTCCAGCGGCCCGTGGTCGCGGCGGTAAGTCACGCGGAGTGACCTGCCCATGGTCTCGACCATCAGCGTGCCGTAGGCCGGATGCTCGTACTGCCCAGTGTACTCCTGGATCGGCCGCGTCGGCCGCTTGCCCCCGCGCGGCCGGGGAGCCGAGGAGAACGGCGCATGGGCCGTGGCCGCCTTGGACGCTTTCTTCTGGTCGTCGATCGCCTGCCGCACCCGGTCGATCCGCTCGAGGCCCAGCAGCCGATCATGGATCGAGCTGTTGATCACCCCCAGCGCCGGCGAACCGGCCGCGTTGCACATCACCACCGCCCCGAATTTTTCGTTCGGCAGCAGCGACATGAACGATGAGAACCCGCTGATCCCCCCGCCGTGGTTGAGGTAATGACGCCCGCGGAACTCGGTGATCATCCACCCCATGCCGTACGTCAGGTGGCAGACGCCCGGGTACCCGATCACGCCCGGCACCCAGATCGTCGGACGATGGCAGGCCTTGATGCTGTCGCTGCCGACGATCTGCCGTCCGTCGAACCGCCCCACCCCCAGGTTCAGGCTCAGCCACCGGCACATGTCCAGGGCGCTGAACGCTGTCGGCCCGGCCGGCCCGATCTGCGGCAGATCGTAGTGCGGCACACGCACCGCCTTGCCCTCACGCACGTGGTACGGCTCGGCATACTCGGGCGCCTGCTGCATCCGATCGACCGGGAAGTATCGCGTCTCCATCCCCAGCGGCCCGAGCAGACGCTCGGACATGAACTCCTCCCACGTCATGTCCGTGATCCGCTCGATCAGCACCGCCGCCGCCGCGTAAGCCAGGTTGTTGTACTGGAACGCCGTCCGCAGGTCGTGACTCAGCGGCAGGTACCGCATCCGCCGCACCAGCTCGCGACGCGGCAGGTCGCTGCCGTACCACATCCGGTCGTGCCCCGGCAGACCCGACCGATGGCTCACCAGGTCGCGCGGCGTCACCCGCCGGCCGATCTCCGGGTCCGCCAGCTCGAACCACGGCATGTAATGCTTGACCGGCTTGTCCCACGCGAGCTTGCCCTGATCGACCAGGATCCCCAGGCACGCGGCCGTCATCGACTTCGTGCACGACCCGATCACACTGACCGTCCGCTCGGTGAAGGGCAGCTTCTTTTCCAGGTCCCGGTAGCCGTAACCCCGGCAGAGCACCACGTCCTCGCCATGCACCACGCCCACGGACAGCCCAGGCGTGCCCCACTGCTTCATCGCGCGGGCGAAGATGCCGTCGAGGTCCTTGAGCCTCTGCGAGAGCGTCCGTGTGGTGAGTGTCTTGGCTTTCATGCGCCTGACTCCTGCTGCCCGGTCAATGGTTCATCCCCTGGCCCTGCGTCCTGACTACTTGAGCTTGCTCCACGTCTCAGCCAGCGCCTTGGCGCTGCCGCTGAGCCCCTGCACTTCCTTGGGCCACAGCTCCACCTCCATCGCCTCGACCACGCCCGATCGCCCCACCACCGTCGGGATGCTCAGGCACACCTCCCGCATCCCGTACTGCCCCGTCATCCGGCTGCTGACCGGCAGGATCCGCCGGCTGTCGAGCGCGATGGCGTGGATCACCTCGGCGATGCCCAGGCCCACCGCGTACCCCGCCCCGCCCTTGCGGCGGATGACCTCCGCCCCCGAGCCCTGCGTCCGTTTGAAGAGTTCATTCTGCTCGTTGACCGACAGCAGCTTGGCCAGCGGCACGCCCGCCACCGTGGCGCTCGACCAGATCGGCGACATCGTGTCCCCGTGCTCGCCGAGGATCAGGGCCTTGACCTGCGTGGCCGGCAGTTTCTTGGCGTCGGCGATGATCGAGCAGAACCGCGACGTGTCGAGCACCGTGCCCAGGCCCAACACCTGGTTCGACGGCCATCCCAGGTGCTCGATCGCCATCCGCGTCAGGATGTCCACCGGGTTCGACACCACGAAGATAATCGCCCCGGGCTTGAGCCTGTTCTTCTTGAGGTCATCCAAAATGCCCTTGAAAATCGACACATTGCGGTTGATCAGGTCCAGCCGTGACTCGTCGGGCTTGCGTCGCGAACCGGCCGTGATGCACACCACGTCCGCGTCGGCCGCCGCCGCGGTGTCACCGGCCCGGATCACCTGGTCCGCGCACAGCGCCGCCCCGTGCATCAGGTCCAGCGCCTCACCCCCGGCCAGCTCCGCGTTGACGTCCACCAGCAAGATCTCGCGGACGATCCTCCCGCACTGCAGCGCGAACGCCGCATTGGAGCCCACCCGCCCGCCGCCGCCGATCACCGCCACCTTGATGCTCATCGTTTCGTCCTCAGCTCTTCGTCCGTCTAGGTTGATCCATTTTCACCACGGAGGGCACGGAGGACACGGAGTTCGATTCATTGAGAGCTATCTGATCCCGACTCGGTGTCTTCTCCGTGCTCTCCGTGTCCTCCGTGGTAAATCTTCCTGACTCGTTTCAATCCTTAGTTCTTCCCCGTCGCCATGATCTGGTCCGTGATCGCCTGCACCATCAGTTCGAACTGCTGCTCGTCAACCTGCCCGCTGCTTCCGGTGGGCACGGCCGCCGCGATCTGCTGCTCGATCGTCGCCCGCGGCCCGCTGGTGCTGACCTGTCCCGACGCGCTCGTCGACGACCGCGCCACCACGTCCGCGCTGCCGCACCCGCACATCGCCCCGGCCGGCCGCACGTCGAAGCTGGTCAGGAACGGCTGATTCTGTTGGCCCACGCACCCCGTCGCCGCGCACGCCAGCCGCGAGTCTGGGAAACCGAACGCCTTCTTGACCTGCAGGAGCTCCACCATCTGGTCCTGCGTCAGCACGTTCACGTTCCCTAGCTGCTTGCACAGGATCAGGATCCGGCAGTAAGCGTCGAGGATCTCCAGCCGGTAGTACGCCCCGATCAGGTCCTTGTCGAAACTCACCGACCCGTGGTTGCCCATCAGCACCGTGCTCGTGTCCGCCTTGATCAGCGGGATGATGCTGTCGGGCAGGT
>JADZCW010000078.1 GCA_020851395.1 Phycisphaeraceae bacterium | reverse complement strand
GAAGGCGCGGCTGGCTGCTGCGCGTCGAGGATCGCCTTGAAACCCACTTCGTCCTTGGGCGCGCCGACGGTCAGATGGTGTGGGAAGGCGAAGATCGGCAGGATCGCCCTGTCGGTCATCTCCAAGACCAAGCGCTGATTGTCGACCAGACGCTCGTTGACCCAAGGATCAGCCAAAGCCCGGGCGAGGTTGCGGTCGCCGATAACCTCCGCCACAGCCTGCCGGGCGTCGTCGGGGGTGACGAACTTCTTGTAGTCCCAGAGCAGGCGTGAGATCTGCGGGTAGCGCGCCGGGTCCGCCCGCCAGGCCGCCAGGCTCAGCCGGGCCAACTCGCAGGCATGCTCCGCCTCCGGGGGCTGCATGGTTGGATCAACGCGCGGGTTGCAGTCGGTGTCGCGCGGGATGACCAGCTCGATCACCCGCATGCCCGGGTGCCGGCGCATCGCCTGCTCGAAATAACCATGGATCCGTCGGCAGTGGGCGCAGGTGTAGTCGAAGAACAGCACGACGGTCATGTCGGCCAGCTCGTCGCTTGTTCCTGTGGACGGCGCTGTCGTGCTCGCCGTCAGGCCCACCATCGGCGGCCCGGGATCGGCCGGATCGGCCGCGGCCGATAGGGTCAGCCAGCGATCGTTCGCCTGCACACGCAACAGCCCCGGTTCACCGGGTTGCGGCGCCACCGCCGGGATCAGATCCCCCGACGTTTCGACCCGTTCCGTCTCGGCCGGTGCGCCGATCCACTGCCCGCCGGCGAGCACCGCCACCAGCACCAGCCCAAGGGCCGCCGGGGTGAAGGGACGCAACGGCCGCCCCGGCGTGTCACCCCGCTGGCTCACCGGCGCGGCGAAGTAGATCACGTGCCCGAGCGTCAGGCCGACCAGATGCGCCACCATGCACCACTTGCAGACCTGGCCGACGACAAAGACCTGCAGCCCGATGAACCAGATCGCCGCCCCACACAGTGCCGCCCCCCCGGCCAGCAGCACAAACCACAGACGCACCGTCACCGCGGCCGGCGGACCCGTCAACCGGATCACCAGCACCACCAGCAGCAACAGGTAGAGACCCGCCGCCATCGCGCTGACCGGCACGCCGAACCAGCGCGACCAGGCCGTGTCGAGCACCTGACCGCAGCCGGGCCCGTTCATCGAGCAGCCCGGCAGGTCGATGCGCGTCCAGACCTGCGCCGCCAGCACGCCCGAGATCGCCAGCCCCGCCAGCATCAGCAGGATCAGCACCGCCGCCAGCGACGGCCGCAGCGGCCCGTCCGCTTGGGTAGAAATCCCACCCTGTTCAGCGGGCGGATCTTGCTCTTGCGAAAAGAGGGAGGAGGGATCTGCCATGCCCGAATTCTAAGCCAAGTCGGGGTCCATCGCCCCGTCCGTCACCGCGATGAGCCGCCCCGCCACAGCAGCACCACCTCCACCGACACGCCCTTGGCGTACATGATCGTCGGCCGGGACCAGATCTCGACGATCGGGACGTCGGCGGGCGGCGGGGGCGAGGCCCGCAGCAGCGCCCGCGTGGTGATCAAGAGGGCCGGCCCCGGCGACCCCATCCACGCCGAGATTGCCTCGCCCGTCCGCGGCAGGAACGTCAGCGGCCGGTCCACCGGCTGGTCCAGGTAGAACGCCAGGCTCGGCTCCTCGTACCCCGAGGCGCTGATCGGAAGGTGTGTCAGGTGATTGATCTCCACGACGCGAGCCAACGTCCTGGAGACCTTCAGGCGTGCATCGAGCACCGGGAAAAAGAACACCGTCAGGCAGGCGAACAGCAGCACGCCCGCCGCGACCAGGTGCATCGCCGCCCGCGTCACGTTGCGCTTCCGCCAGTACCACGCCCCGAGCATCACCAGGAGCAGCCCGATCGCCCCGGGAAGAATCGACAAGGCCAGCCACTTGTCATGCAGCAGCCAGGGGCCGACGACCATCCCCAGGATCATCACGCCGGCCTGGATGAAGGTGAAGTTCCTGCCGAATCGCGAGACCCGCGCCCCCGGATCGCTCACGAGCCGATCGACCACCTCGCCCGAGGCGACGGCCAGGGCCGGGAAGATCGGCAGGATGTAGTGCGGCAGCTTGGTCACCACCAGGCTCATCAGCACCAGCGTGGGAACGATCCACGCCAGCAGGATGACCCGGGCCCGATGCTCCTGGGCCGTCCGCTGCTCCCGCCCGAGCAAGGGCGATGACAGGAGCATGCCGATCCACGGGAAAAACCCCACCAGGATCACGATCAGATAAACCGGCAACGTCGCGAGGTAGACCAGCACATTCGACCCGCCGTGCCCCTCCATCGGCTGGACCATCCGCTGCAGGACATGCTTGCCCAGGGCCAGCCTGGCGAACTGGCCTCCCGTGGCCAGATCGGCCGGTATGCCCCAGGCCGCGAAGATCCCCATGCTCAGCAGCACGGCGATCGCCAGCCACCACCCCCCAGCCCAGCCCATCGACACTGTGGCGACGCGCCCCTCTCTCGCACGTCCGAGCAGCAGCGCCGCGAGGATCGTCAAGAGCGGCACAGCCAGCCCCACCGGCCCCTTGGTCAGTTGCGCCCCGCCCATCGTCAGCGCCAGCAGCACCCAGTGCCACCACCGCGCCTCGCCCGTGACGGCGAAGACGAAGCAAGCGATCGCCGCCGTGATCCACGCCAGCAGCACCGCGTCGGCCGTGGCCGCCCCGCCCATGTAGAGCATCAGCAGCGACGACGGCAGGATCAGCATCGCCCACAACCCCACGCGAGAGTTGTACAGCCGCCGTCCGATCAGGAACGTCAGAAACGCCGTAACCCCCGTCGCCAGCGCCGAGGGCATCCGCACCGCCGCCTCCGTCGCCCCCAGCACACGAACCGGCACGGACATCAGCCAGTAGATCATCGCCGGCTTGTCCGGCCGCAATTGCCCGTTGAAGCGCGGCACAAGGTAATCGCCCGTCCGCACCATCTCGACCGCCGCCCGCGCGAAGCGCGGCTCATCCCGGTCCCACAGCTCCGCCCCTGTGGTCAGGAAGAGGTAGAACCCCGCGATCAGCAGCGCGAGAAGGACGGCCAGCGATGTCGAGCGGTCACGGGATGCGGGGGATGCGGTGGACATGCTTGTACGCCGGGAGGGTACAAGAAACAGCCCCGCATTGCCATGCGGGGCTGAGGGTTATCATCGCTCCGGCGGACGGGGCCGATCTTAGCCGCAGCACTTTTTGCTGTAGTAGCCGGGCATGGGCGACCCGAGCTTCTGCCACTGCTTGATCACGACGTCGGCCTTGCCGGCGCTGTTGAGCACGTGGAGCTTGCGCTTGACCATCTCGATGATGGCGGAGCGGCCCGGGCCCAGGTAATTGCGGGGGTCGAACTCGGCCGGCTTGGTGGCGAACACCTCGCGGATCTTGGCCGTCAGGGCCAGGCGCAGGTCCGTGTCGATGTTCACCTTGCACACGCCGTACTTGCGGACGGCCATGGCGATCTGGTCCTCGGGGACGCCCTTGGCGTTGGGCATCGCCCCGCCGTACTTGTTGACCAGGTCGATGAACTCCTGCGGCACCGAACTCGATCCGTGCATGACCAGCGGCAGGCCCGGGCAGGTCTTCATGATCTCCTCGACACGGTCGAAGGCTAGCTTCGCCTCGTGCTTGAACTTGTACGCCCCGTGGCTGGTGCCGATGGCCACCGCCAGCGAGTCGATGCCGGTGCGCTTGGCGAAGTCCTTGGCCTGCTGCGGGTCGGTCAGGAACTTCTGGATGTTCTTCTCATACTCCTCGGCCGAGAGGCCCACGACGTCCTCTTCGATGCCGCCGAGCATGCCCAGCTCCGCCTCGACGACCACGCCGGCCGCGTGCGAGACCTTGACGGCCTCGGCGGTGACCTTGATGTTTTCCTCGTAGGGGTGGTGCGAGCCGTCGATCATCACGCTCGTGAACCCGTCGTTGATGCAGGTCTTGACCAGGTCCACCGTGTCGCCGTGGTCGAGGTGGATGCAGATCGGAACCTCGGGGTATTCCTCGACGGCCGCGAGGATCAGGTGGCGGAGGAAGCGGTAGTTGGCGTACTTGCGGGCGCCCTTGGAGATCTGAAGGATGCACGGGCTCTTCTCGGCCGCGCAGGCCTCGATGATGCCCTGGGTGATCTCCATGTTGTTGACGTTGAACGCGCCGACGCCGAACCCGCCGTCATAGGCCAGGTCGAACATGGGCTTGCTGGTCATGAGCATGATGCGAACTCCGGGGTAAAAAGTTGAGGGAGATTCGGGCGGACGGACAGTATACCCGAAAAAGCCCCGAGTGGGTTATGATCCGTCCGCACGAACCCCGAGCAACCTCGGGAGCGGGTGCTCGCAGCCAATCATCCCCTGAACAATCGCTTATGTGCTCCGGGGCACAGAACGTCAGCCGCCCGGCCCGCTCAATCCCCGCTGTGCCTGAAGATCATGTCCTGCAGGTAGCGCGTCACGCGCCGCGGGCCGAGGATGCCCACGACGTGCTCGTCCATGTCCAGGATCGGCACGTGCCGGAACCCCCCCACCGCCATCATGTTGATGACCGTCGCGGGGCTGTCGGTCTCGTAGCCGCAGACCGGCTCGGCGGTCATGAACTGGCGGATCGGCTGATGCCGGACCTGCTCAAAGTGGCCGGCCAGCTTCGTCAGCACGTCGCGCTCGGAGAAGATGCCCATGAGCTTGGGCCCGTCGGTCACCAGGATGCAGGCGATGTCCTTCTCGACCATGAGCTTGAGCACATCCTGCACAGACGTGTCGGGGCTGACCGTCCGCATGGGCGTGAGGGTCATGGACCGGACGGTGTCCTCGGCGATGGCCTTTTCCAGCTCGTCCTGATAGACCGGGGCGTCGAAGTTGTTCAGCGGGTCGCGGAAGTCGTCGGTGGACGAGCCCTGGCGGCGGGGTCGAAGGGTCATGACTTAGGCTCCTTCTCGCTGATCCAGGTGCAGCTTCGACTCGATCTTCTGGACCTTGACCTGGCGGGGGAAGTGCTCAGCCAGGTATTCCATCACGCCCTTCTGTCCCGTCAGGGCCACGGGCCGGCCCTCGGCGTCGACGACGACGATGAAGCGCAGCTTGCGCGACTCCATCATCTGGATCATCAGCGCGATGTGGTCGGTCGGGAGCACGCAGTCCTGCGTGCCGAACATCAGGGCATCGACCGGCCCGTCGAGCGTGTGCGAGCCCTGAAGCAGCGCCGCCATCAGGCGACGCTCGGTGAACTTGCCGATGTACCGGCCCTGGGCGTCGACGACCACGGCGCACCCGAGCATGGCCTCGAGCATCTTCTGCATCGCCTGGCGGATGCTCTGGCCGCTCTGGACCTTGATCACCGGGCGGAGTGGCAGCTCGCTGATGGGCTGGTTGAGGATGTCCGCGCGTAATCCCATGGGCAGACTCCTGGCGACAACGGGAACGGACCTGGCCGCCCCGCCGACGACAATAACGTACGAAATTCGAGCCGAACCGACAAACCGCCCGCACGCCGCGCGACGGCGGCGATGCCTTGTGAACAACTTCAACGACAGGGAATTCTAGGATGCCCCCAGCCGCCGGCGGATCAGTTGCGCCCGAGCCTCGCGACGCTGGCCCTGGTCCATCAGGCAGCCGGTCATCTTCTGGAGGTGGGCCGTCTGCGTCAGCAGGAACAACTCGTTAATGGTGCGGATGTCCACCGTCTGGATCCGGCCGAGGTTCACCCCCAGCCGCAGCTGGCTCAGGAGCGACAGCACCTCTTCGGCCCCCAGCACCCGGGCATTGGTCAGGATGCCCCAGGCTCTCCAGATCTTGTCGTCAAGCTGGGCCGGCCGCTGCCGCGCGAGCACCTGCCTCGCCTGCTGCTCGTAGGCGGTGATCTGCGGCACGACCACGTTCTGGAAGTCCGAGAGGATCTCCTGCTCGGTCCGACCCAGCGTCACCTTGTTGCTGATCTGGAACAGGTCGCCCAGGGCCTCGGACCCCTCGCCGAAGAACCCTCGGATCTCCAGCCGCATGTCCCGCGCCGCCCGGCTGACCTTCTCGATCTCGCCCGTCAGCCGCAGCGCCGGCAGGTGCAGCATCACGCTCACACGGATCCCCGTGCCCACGTTCGTCGGGCAGGCTGTCAGGTACCCCCACTTCGAGGAGTACGCCAGATCCAGTTTCGCTTCGAGCAGGTCGTCGAGGTGGTCGATCTGCGTGTAGGCCTCGTCGAGCTGCATGCCCGAGCGCAGGACCTGCAACCGCAGGTGGTCCTCCTCGTTGACCATGATGGCGAAGGTCTCGTTCTCCCCGATGGCCACGGCGCGCGGCGACTCGGGCCCGCCCGCAGCGTGCTGCCGGCTGATCAGGTGCCGCTCGACCAAGAGGTGCCGGTCCAGGTCCGGGCTCGAGGGCAGATCGACCCACAACAAATCCTGCCCGAACTGCCCAGCCGTGATCGCCGCCCGGCAGCGGTCAAGCACCTCCTGCCGCTGCCGCCGATCGGCGTGATCCACGAACGGAAACCCCGCCAGGTTCCGCGCCAGCCGCACCCGGCTCGACAGCACGATGTCGCTGTGGGGTCCCTGCCCCCGCAGCCATTCGCCGGCGTGCTCGGTGACGTCGTTGAGGTTCACGATTTCTCCTCGAAGCGCACGATCTCGTCCCGCAGGCGCGCCGCCAGCTCATAGTCCTCATCGCGCACCGCATCGTCGAGCCGCTTGCGCATCCGCAGGATCAGCTGCTGCCGGTCCTCGTCCGGCCCGCACCGACGCGGCACCTTGCCCACATGGTGCGTCGCCCCGCCGTGCGCCTGCTCCATCAGCGGCGCCAGCATCGGCTCGAACGCGCTGTAGCAGTGCGGACAGCCCAGGAGCTTGTCCTCGCGGAACTGGCTGAAACTCATCCCGCAGTGCCCGCAGACCAGGTCCTGCTGGGCCCGAGCCCCGCTGTGGAGCTTCACAAAGTTTGTCAGGAGTTGATCGATCGGCGTGTGCAGGTCCTTGGCCACCCCTCCGAGCTCCGCCGCGTGCAGGTCGCACAGGTGCTTCTCAGTCTTCTTGCCGCCGATGACCTCGACCATGCGGATCGTGGCCGGCCGGTTGCATTTGTCGCATTTGCGCTTCATGGGTCGCCAGCCTCTGACGTGAAACCTGGACCGGTATCCCCATCGGAACAAAACCCGCCCCAGGATACCGCCATAAACCCATCGGCCGTCCGAGTCGATCCCTCCAGAATCTCCAGACCTTACACGCCGTAAACCCAACTGATTCTACACCCCACAATAATACGCGAACAGCGCTTTTTCCTCTGCTTTTATCTTATTCTTATTCCAGCGCACTAAACTCCGCTCTGAACCTGTCCCCGTCAGGTTCGTATCTACATCAAGTGGCTCGTTGGCCTCTGGCTCCTTTTTTCGACCTCATCCCAGGGGGGTGCCATGACCGCACTGGCGAACTCGATCCTGCGACAGATCTCCTCGCTCGGTTACCACGTCGGCGTCGAACGCGACTATTTCTCCGTCACCTACACCGCCATAGACCAGCGTACGGGCCAGCGTTTCGAGGTCACCGCCGGTGGCGAGCAGGAGACCGACGCGGCGCTGCGACTGGCCGAGCAGG
>JADZCW010000077.1 GCA_020851395.1 Phycisphaeraceae bacterium | reverse complement strand
CGGCGTGATCAGCGAGGGCGGAGCGCCGATCGACCTGGTCATCACCCGCGACCGTGAGACCGAGACCTCATTGACGATCAACCTGCTGGTCTCGGGCAGCGCCTCGCCGAACGAGATGCGCATCATCCGGGGCAACGGGGGATTCGCCAAGATTCAGGTCGTCGACGGGCAGTATTACCTGCGTGTGACGTTCGAGGCCGGCAGCGACAGCGTGCAGTTCAGCCTGAGCACCCCGCGCGACTCCCAGATCGAGCACACCGAGCAGTTCAATCTGAACCTGCTCTCGGGCGAGAACTACCAGGTCGGGGAGGGACTGCGGGCGCTGTCGCTGGACGTGCTGGACTTCGACCAGTACGCGACGCTCTTCCTCTCGGACCGTGGTCTGGGCGAGGGGGCGGAGCTGACCGCTCAGCACCTGACGCTCACCCAGGGCCAGCAGTCGACGCTCTACCTCTGGGCCAAGGTGCCACAGGGCGTGACCCTGCAGTCGCTTTGGATCGTGGTCAGCGAGAGGTACACGATCGACCTGCTCTCGGCCGACGGCGCCAGCGCCGAGAACCCCACCGTTGCAGGCCAATCGCGCTGGAAGTGGCGCAACGCCCTGCTCGCTGGCGCCTGGGGCCAGAACTGGGCGTTCCAGTTTTCGGGCACGGACGACACGGCCGGCGTCGATGGCGACGCGCAGTCTCAAGACCCCACCTACGACCCGCAGGCCGACGCCTATCTCCTGGGCGCGATCACCTTCACCGCGATGACACCGGGCGACACGCAGATGATGATCTCCGTGAATTTCCCCTCCCTGGTCGACAGGGTGTATGAGGGACAGTCCGGCCCGGCGCCCGTGGCCATCGGGGAAGACCCCACGCTGGTCTCGCTGAACAAGGGCGACGGCCATCTCAGCGCCGTGCCGCTGTCATGGATCACCGTGCTGCCCGCCCCGGTCGTCGATCCGCCGCTCGTCGAGACGCCCCTCCCGACGCAGCCCGAGCCGTCGCCGCTTGAACCTGTGGTTCAGCCGCAGGAGCCCGAGACCGAGCCGGTGGTGATCATCCCGCCGACCATCGAGGACTTCATCCCCGACATTCCTCCGAGCGTGCCCGTGACGGACGTCCCAGCCGATCCGGTGACGCCGCCCGCCGACGAGGAGCCCCAGGCGCCTGTCCCGAGCGAGCCGATCTCGCCCGAGCCGGTGATCCCCGAGGATGCGATCGTGGTGCTCCCGCCGGTGTATGACCGGCCCTACACGCTGCCCTGGGACGGCCTGATCTCCTGGGAGAACGAGAGGTTCATCGCCATCGTGACTCACGACGGACGGATCGTGCAATGGGGCCCTCAGCCGCTGTCTAGCTTCGCCCTGACCGCCTCGATGAGCGGAAACGCCATCGCGGTGGAGGCACCGAGCGTGTCCAGCGTCGCCGCGAGCGACATCGCTCCGACGGACATCTCCGCCCTGGCGCTTGAGCTGCGGAGCCTGCTGGCGACGGGTCCCCTGGCCGACCCGGCGGAGCTCTCACTGCCAACCATCGGCGTGCGGCGATCAGAGACCGCTGACGTCACGACTCCGTTCTCCGCCGGCCTCGACGCCGCCGACGCCGCCGCAGCCATGCGGCGAAGCCAGGCCATGACGGCCCTCTGGGCGCTCGACGTACCCGCCAGCGAGACAACCGCCAAAGACGTGGCGTCGCTGTGGCCCGACGATCCGCAGGACGAGCTGATCTGACGGCATCCGCGATTGGCCGCGACGTTAGACCCCCGGCACCGCCGGCAGCCCCGCCAGCGCCATCGCCAGTTCCTGCGGGTCGTAGGCGATGTCCTTGAGCTTGCCGGCGAAGTAGTCGTTGTAGGCCTGCATGTCGAAGTGGCCGTGGCCGCTCAGGCTCACGAGGATCGTCTTGCTGCGCCCTTCTTCCTTGCAGCGCAGGGCCTCGACCATCGCGGCCCGCACAGCGTGGTTCGCCTCCGGGGCGGGCAGAATCCCCTCGGCCCTGGCAAAGCCGACGCCGGCGGCGAAGCACTCGACCTGCTGGTACGACACCGGCTCGATCAGGCCGAGCTTGACGGCATGACTCACCATCGGGGCCATGCCGTGGTAGCGCAGCCCACCGGCGTGGAAGCCCGGCGGCACGAAGGTCGAGCCGAGCGTGTGCATCTTGACTAGGGGTGTCAGGTGCGCCGTGTCGCCGTAGTCGTAGGCGAGCTGGCCGCGCGTCAGCGACGGGCACGCCGAGGGCTCGACGGCGATGACTTTCCGCTTGCGCCCGCCGCGCAGCTGCAGGCCCAGGAAGGGGAACGCCAGGCCGGCGAAGTTCGACCCGCCGCCCGTGCAGCCGACGATCACATCCGGGTCGTCGCCGGCCATCTCCATCTGCTTGATCGCCTCGAGGCCCATCACCGTCTGGTGCAGCAGCACGTGGTTGAGCACCGAGCCCAGGGCGTACTTGGTGTCATCGCGCTGGGCGGCGATCTCCACGGCCTCGCTGATGGCGATGCCCAGGGAGCCCAGGCACTCGGGGTCTTTCTCGAGGATGGCCCGGCCGCTGGCGGTCTGGTTGGAGGGGCTGGCGATGACGTCGGCCCCGAAGGTGTGCATGAGGTAGCGGCGGTAAGGCTTGTGGTTGTAGCTGACCTTGACCATGAAGACCTTGACGTCCAGGCCGAAGAGCGCCCCGGCGAAGGCCAGCGACGAGCCCCACTGCCCCGCCCCGGTCTCGGTCGAGAGGTGCTTGACGCCGGCCTCCTTGTTGTAGAAGGCCTGCGGCACTGCTGTATTGGGCTTGTGCGAGCCGGTGGGCGAGACGCCCTCGTACTTGTAGTAGATCTTCGCTGGCGTGCCGAGCGCCTTCTCCCACCGCCGGGCGCGGTAGAGCGGGCTGGGCCGCCATTGCCGGTACACCTCGCGGACGGGTTGCGGGATCTCGATCTCCCGCTGCGTCGAGACCTCCTGTTGGATCAGGCTCATCGGGAAGAGCGGGGCCAGATCGTCCGGCCCGATGGGCTTCATGGTGCCGGGGTGCAGCACCGTGGGCATGGGCTCGGGCAGGTCGGCCGCGAGGTTGTACCAGCTCTTGGGCAGATCCTTTTCTTCCAGGACGTACTTCACCGTGGCGTCGGACATGATGGCGAACACCTCCGCGGGAATCGCAAAAAAGAACGACATCCCGGCGACGAAACGATCGACCTGCCGATGAGTGGCCAGGCCGATCAACAAGAGACAAGATATCAGGAAGATACCCCATCCAGGGCGAGAGGCAACCGGGATCAAGAGCACAAAAGCTTGCGGAAAGGGTCCTACGCCCGGGCCATAGCCCGCTCGAGCAGCGTGCGGCGGCGTAAGTCGTAGTCACCCTGGCGCTTTGGACGCTTAAGCAGTCTTTCGCAGACCGGCGCCGCGTAGCGCAGCTCCGCCCGAGCGGCCGGCGTGTCGATCTCCGTCAGGGCCAGCAGCGTGTAGTAGAACGGGAACTTCCACCACTTGCCCTTGCCGTCGCGGCGTTCGCGCAGGACCTGCATGCCGAGCTTGAGGAGCCGCCGCTGATCACACAGCCCCCCCGCCGCCAGGTGCCGCCACATCGCCACGCTGCACATGCCGCAGCAGAAGATGCCCTGCTTGCGCTCTCGCAGTTGGATGGCCGCGGTGAACGTCTTGGTGGCCCGCTCGAGCGCCTCGCGAACGGGCTTGTCCTTGACGTCCAGCAGGATCAGCGCCCGGCTGGCCTCCTCGCCGAGGATGTGAGCCGTGCCCGCACCGGTATTGACGCTCTCACCGGTGAAGAAGCGATGACCGTCCTGAAAATCCCGCTCCGTGGGGGCGAAGAGCCCGCCGTAGCTGCGCGGCATACCCTGCCGGGAGGTGATCCAGCGAGCCAGCTGCTTGCGGCGGGCTGTGGGCAACTTCCGACCGAAAAATACCGCCTCATTCACAGCGTCAACGGCTTCGGACAGCGTGGCAGGTGATGACATCTCAAGGCTCCTTGTCGTGAAACTCGGCAAGATCGATCTTAAGGCGAGTATCGTCGCCGGGGAATACGGCACCCGTTACCGTCACCTTGTGAAACGTCTATTCAGGCACATACGAGAAATGCCCATGAATGATGCGCCATTCTCCATGCTTCTTCTGGCAGACAAAGGTCACGCGACTGGTCTTGGCGATGTTCAGCTCGTCGCGCAAGGACACGCTGTAGGCCACGTCCGGGGTGAGGAAGTAAATCTTCGTGTCATAAAACCGCTGACCGACCGGACCACCGCCGCCTTCCTTGCGGACCAGATCAGCCAGGAATTCAACGTACTCGGGGCCGAGGAGATACGGCCGGTCATTTTCAACGTTGGTCAGGTTAGGATCGTCAATCCAGAACAAGGCACGAAAACGCTCGGGATCGCCCCCTCCCATCACAGCGTACTGGTCAATGATCTGCTGGATCTTCTGAGACTCAGCCTGGACGTCCATGGTTGTCCTTTCGGCATGATGGCAGCCTCCTGCGATCATCATCAGCAGGAGTGCTGCCACCGCAAATGGATGGATGCTACATGGCATGGGGCCTGATCTCCTAATCGGGTTTCTCTACTGCCCTGGAAGCGAGATCCTTTCTCAATGGCTCTGCGTACTCCTGCCGCAAGCTGCCGGCCTGCGGGAGCGATTCGAGCAGCCGCACGGCAAGGTCGCGTGTGGTCAGCATCTCCTCACCCGGCGCCAGGGTCGACTCGGGATGCGGCCGCAGATCATGGTCAGGGTCGGAGACATCTACCTCATAGAGGTAGCCGTCCCTCTGGCCGTCATGCTCGATCTGGATGCTGCGAAGGTTCTGCTCGCTGTTCTCGTGAACCTGCAGGGACACGTTCCGCGGCCGGTGAGCAAACGCTCGGGCCAGCTCGAGGACAGGCGTCACGGTTGAACCTGCTCGCAAGTGGTCGAGAACCTGATCGCTGCCGTGAAACCACCTTGCCGGGGGATCAACGCACAGCGGCGGGGCGGACGCCTCGACGCGCTCTTTGAGTTTCTCCCAACTGACGAAGCCGTACTCCAGCGCCAGGGCGTATTGCGCTTCATGCAGCGACACCTTGGCGGAGAAGACCTCGGCGTCGCTGAGCCGCGCGAACTGCGCCAGCCGCCGCAGCGTGGACAGAATGCCAGCGTCACGCTCCTGATGGGCGCGCAAAATCGCCTTGGCTTGTTTCCGCAGATGATCCATCGTCGGACGTGGGGGCAGAGAACGAGACATAGGGACCTTCCTTTCCAGATCGCCCAGAGCCTGCCTGCACGCGCGGAAAAGAAGGTGACGAGGCGATGTCGAGAAGGTGGCCTGAAGCCTTCCCGCAGGCCGGGCGGCGTCCTTCAACGCCGAGACCATTGTGCCGCCATGCGAAGATGTGTCAAGGAGCGGGATTGGCATGCTAAGCCAATCAAAGGTTAGGATGCCTCAGGTGTTCTCCAGAGGAGTCGAGCGAGCATGTCCCCGACGAACACAGATGCATCCAGCAAGGCTCATTTCCCCTGTTATCCGCTCAAGAGCAGTGCGAATCACCGTTATCTCGTTGGTCAGAACGATCGCCCCGTCTTGGTGCACGGCGACTCGCCCTGGTCGCTGATCGTCGGCCCTACCCCGGAAGAAGCGGACCTGTATCTGCGGGATCGGGCGGCCAAGGGGTTCAACACGCTCTTGGTCAACCTTCTCGAGCACAAGTTCACCCCCAACGCGCCGTGCAACTTCCGGGGCGATGCCCCCTTCACCACGCCCGGCGATTTCTCAACGCCCAATGAGAAGTATTTCGAACACGCCGACTGGGTGATCCGCCAGGCAGGCGAGTTGGGCATTCAGATCCTGCTGGACGTCTGCTTCCTGGGCTTCGATGGCGGCGACCAAGGCTGGTACGTGGACGTGCTGGCCTATGGGCCGCGGCGCTGCGCCGAGTTCGGCCGATACGTGGCGGAGCGATACAAAGACTTCGACAACCTCATCTGGGTCATCGGCGGCGACAAGAACCTCGACAAGGAGCGCGACGCCATGGTGGCCATGGGTGACGCGATCCGCGCCGCCGACGCCCGGCATCTTTGCACGGGGCACATGGTCCAGGGCACCTCGCCGCTCGACCCCTTCCGGGGGTTCGGTGATGCGCCGTGGATCGACCTGAACAACGTGTACTACAGCGAGGTGGTGCATTCACGCTGCATGCACACCTACTATCGCCAGCCGACGATCCCGTTCATCCTCATCGAGTCGACCTACGAGGGCGAGCACAACGCCAGCCGCGTGCAGATCCGCCGGCAGGCGTACTGGGCGCTGCTCCACGGCGCGTGCGGGCAGGTCTTCGGCAATCGGCCGATCTGGCTGTTCGATCCCGGCTGGCAGCAGGCGCTCAACGCGCCTGGTTCCGTGGCAATGACCCACCTCCGCAAGCTCTTCGAGAGCCGGCCGTGGTGGGAGCTGGTGCCCGATGCGGAGCACAAGGTCGTCACCGCCGGCCTGGGCGAATTCCGCGGGATGGACTACGTCGCGGCCGCCCTGACCACTGACGGCTCGTGCCTGATGGCCTACATGCCCTCATCACGCGCAATCGCGGTTGACACGTCCAGACTCTCCGGCGACAAAGCCGATGTCTGGTGGTTCAACCCCCGCACCGGCGAGGTCGAAGCGGGCAAGCCGCTCACCGGCAAGGGGGAGAAGTGGCTGACGCCGCCGGACTCGACGGCGGATCAGGGCGATTGGGTCCTGATCGTCGACGACGCCGCCAAGGGCCGGCCCGCGCCGGACGGCATGAGACTTGGTTAAGGGAGATGCCATGAGCGATCAAGTCTGGGACGTCAACAAGATCCGCTACCCTTTGAAGATCAGCGCCAACCGCCGCTACTTCGTCGACCAGGACGACAAGCCGGTGCTCGTCCAGGGTGATTCTCCCTGGTCGCTGATCGTCGGGCCGTCCCCGGAGGAGGCCGAGCTGTACATGGCCAACCGGCGCGACCGCGGCTTTAACGCGATCATCGTCAACCTCATCGAGCACTTCTTCACCACCGATGCGCCGAACAACTACCGCGGCGTCGGACCCTTTACCACGAAGGGCGATCTGAGCACGCCCAACGAGGAATACTTCAAGCACGCCGACTGGGTGGTCGAGACGGCCGCCCGTTACGGCCTGCAGGTCTTCCTCGCCCCGGTCTTCGTCGGCTACCACGGCGGCGATCACGGCTGGGAGAAGGAGATGGTGGCCTGCGGCCCGGAGAAGTGCCGGGAGTATGGCCGCTACGTCGGCCGGCGGTATCGCCATTACGATCACATCTTCTGGCACATGTCCTGCGATCAGGACCCGACAATCGCTATGCGCGAGGTCCACGCCATGGCTGAGGGCGTCAAGGAGGCAGACCCCCGCCACCTCATGACCACTCTGACCGCTCCGGAAAGCTCCGCGCAGGGCATCTTTCCCGGCGCGAGCTGGCTCGATGTCAACGCGACCTACTCCTACAAGCTCGTGCATGACTGCCTGCGGCGGGATTACCAGTTCGAGCCGACCAAGCCCTTCGTGCTCATCGAGTCGACCTACGAGCATGAGCACAATGCCAGCGAGGTGCAGATGCGCCGCCAGGCCTACTGGGCCATCCTCTGCGGCGCGTGCGGCCAGTTCATGGGCAACTACCCGATCTGGCAGTTCAGCCAGGGCTGGCAGCAGGCGCTGGGCGACCGCGCTGCGACCGACATGAGCCACCACCGCCGCTTCTTCGAGAGCCGACCGTGGTGGTCGCTCGTCCCGACCAAGCACCGCTCGGTCCTGACCCGCGGCCTGGGCGAGTGCCACGGCCTGGACTACCTGGCCACCGCGCTGACGGACGACGGCACAACCTTGATGGCCTACATGCCGACCCCCCGCAAGCTGATGCTCGACACGAGCAAGCTCACCGGCGGGAGCTTCCGCGTCTGGTGGTTCAACCCGCGCACCGGCGAGTCGATCACCGGCGGCGTGCTCCCCGCCCACAGCATGTGCCCCCTCTGGCCCCCGCCCGACCCTTCCGGGAGCGGGGGTGAGAGCGGCGACTGGGGACTGATCGTCGACGATGCCGCGAAAAACCTCCCCGCCCCGGGCAGGGTCATCTGGACATCCCGTAATTGAACGAACAAATACCTCACCCCTGATCGTCTGCAGGAATCCGACATGCCCAAGATCCCCGTCCGCGATATTGAAATGCACTACGAGCAGCACGGCCCAGCCGACGGCGAGCCGCTGTTTCTGCTCCACGGCTTCACGGGGGACGTCCACACCTATGACCGCTTCCTCGAGCCGTTCGGCAAGCACTACCGCCTGATCACCGTCGACGCTCGCTTCCACGGCCAGACGACCAACCCCGGCGACCCGCAGATCCTCCACAGCGAGCTGGCCAAAGACCTCGCAGCCCTCTGCGACAAGCTGGGCG
>JADZCW010000076.1 GCA_020851395.1 Phycisphaeraceae bacterium | reverse complement strand
GCCGGTGTGGCGGAACTGGCAGACGCGACGGATTCAAAATCCGTTGGGACCTTAAATCCCGTGTGGGTTCGACCCCCTCCACCGGCATTCTTTTTGCGATTTCACCTGGCGGCCTTTCTCCCAGCGATTGGGTGCCACCGCCCACAGCGCAGCCTCTATCCATCACGGGAAGCATCCCATGCACTGGCCCGACCCGGCTGATCTGCCGCTCGTCGACGGTTACCCCGACCTGCTGGTCTGTCTCGACGGCACGCCGGTCAAGTCGGCGCAGCTCTGGCGCGACAAGCGCCGCCCCGAGTTGATCGCCCTGATCCAGCGCTACGAGTACGGCTCACCGCCCACGATCAAGGCCAGCCCGACGGCACGCACAATCCATGAGAACCGCTCCGCGCTGGGAGGCAAGGCCTGGCTCCGCGAGCTGGCCGTGACCATCGGCCCGGGCGCTCCTCCCATCCACCTGCTTGTGCTGCTGCCCACCAAGAAGCTTGAAAAACGCGAGCCGGCCCCGCTCTTCCTCGGCGCCAGCTTCACCGGCAACCAGACCCTCACCGACGACCCCGCCGTCCGTCTGCCCACCTGCTGGCAGTACGGCGACTACCCCGGCGAGACCGAGCACCGCGCCACCGAGGCCACCCGTGGCACCCAAACGAAGACCTGGAACCCCGACCTGATCCTCGACGCCGGCTACGGCCTGGCCGTCTTCCAGGCCACCGAGGCCGACCGCGACACCTCCACCCAACGTGACGGCCTTCAGCCCTGGCTCCGCGCCCAGGAGCCCCACACCCCCGAGCGGTGGGGCACCATCGCCCTCTGGGCCTGGACGATCAGCCGATTGATCGACGTGCTCGTCCAGGACCCCGCCATCGACGCCCGCCGCATCGTCTCCGTCGGCCACTCGCGGCTGGGCAAGACCGTCTACCTCGCCGCCGCCTTGGACGAGCGCATCGCCATGTCGATCCCCCTCCAGGCCGGCTGCGGCGGCACCGCCCCGGCCCGCTGCACCACCGGCGAGACCATCGAGCGGATCAACACCGTTTTTCCCCACTGGTTCAACAGCCACTACAAGGCCTTCAACGATCGCCCGCGTGCTTTACCCTTCGACCAGCACGCCCTGGCCGCCCTGATCGCACCGCGCCCCGTCCTGTTCGCCAACGCCTCCGAGGACCAGTGGGCCAACCCCGACGGCCAGTTCACCATCCTCCAGGCCGCCGACCCCGTCTACCGCCTGCTCGGCGTCCAGGGCCTGGCCCATCACGCCCAGCCACCCCTCAACACGCTTTCCCCCGGCCGCCTGGGCTACTGGCAACGCCCCGGCCGACACGAGATGAACGCCCAGGACTGGCAGACCTTCATCGCCTACGCCAAACGACACCTGGGCTCGTGACCCGCCACGCCCCTCGCCTTTACCCGAATTCCCCCCGGATTAACACCCTGATAGCTGGTTGGGATGCATAGGCGGATATTTCATGCCGTCACTTGTCCCTGGAGCGGGGGCATCCCCCGCTTTCGCCCGCTTACGGCCTCCTGCAGCGTTCTATCTCTTATAAAGACATAGACTTGTTGTGTGAGAATCGGGCGGGTTGATCTTCGAAAATTGTTGACAATGCCCCGGCCGTGAGTTAGCGTTAAATACCCGCAATATTTGATGATGTGCCACGTGATGGCTGGGGGTTTTTGGGCTTCATGAGCAATACAGGGGGTCGGTGTCATGCGCCCCGGGCGGGGTGTTACGACCGGCCTGATACTGGAGCACTCTCTCACGTTCTTGCGAGGAGCATCCTATGTCGCGTCAATCCGGTGACTTCATTTCACGCTCGACCAATGTTTATCTCGTCACGGATGACGCGACTGCGAAGCTGATCGACGCCGTCAGCGATAGGGGGGGTGCCAGCCATGACACGGCCCACGCCACTTACGGGTGGCACGGCCTTCAGTCCCTCGAGCCGCGCCTGCTGATGGCCGCCGAGATCGGGCTCTTTGGCGGCACCGCCGCCAACGTCGAGATCGCCAGTGGCGACACCACGCCCCTGTTCGCCGACTTCACCGACTTCGGCAACATGCGCGTCAGCGACACCGGCACCACCCTCCACACCGCTACCCGTCTGTTCACCATCAAGAACACCGGCACGACCAACCTCAGCCTCACCGGCACCCCCAAGGTCGTCATCTCCGGCGCCAACGCCTCCGACTTCACCGTTACCTCCCAGCCCGCCTCGAGCGTCATCGGCGCCAGCGGCTCGACCACCTTCCTCGTCACCTTCGACCCCTCCGCCGCCGGCCAGCGCAACGCCACCATCACCATCGCCAACGATGATTCGAACGAGGGCACCTACACCTTCAGCATCACCGGCCTGGGCATCGACATGGACTCGCTCTACGGCGGCGTCTACGCCGGCTCCGCCACCTGGGGCTCCGGCATCAACGCCACCCGCGGCGACACCATCCAGGTCCACTATGCCCTCTACGAGGCCAACGGCAACTTCCTCGAAACCTCCGTCGGCGGCAGCCCCTTCGCATTGACTCTCGGCCTCAATCAGGTCATCTCAGGCTGGGAGATCGGCCTGCCCGGCATCCAGCCCGCAGAGACACGCACCCTGATCATTCCCCCCAGCGAGGCCTACGGCGACAGCGGGCATGCTCTCTCAGGCAAGACCCTGATCTTCGAGGTCACGATGGTCGGCTACACCAACGCCATCGCCACGCCTCCCGACATGGCCCTGGCCGGCAACGGCCAGGAGATCGCCAACGGCGACACCACCCCCAGCACCCTCGACGGAACCAGCCTCGGCGTCGTCCGTTCAGGCCAGTCCGTCACCCAATACTTCCACATCACCGCCCAGGACAACGATGGCTCGTTCGCCCTGATCGGCGATCCCTACGTCCAGGTCCTCGGCCCCGACGCCGGCTTCTTCACCGTCGGCGACTTCGAGGCCACCGACACCGAGCTGATCTTCCCCGTCACCTTCACCGGCGGCTCCGAGCTGGGCACCTACCAGGCCCAGGTCCTCATCCCCACCACCGACCCCGACGAGTCCCGCTTCAACTTCGTCGTCGGCGCCACCGTCGCCCCCAACCTCTACGACGAGTCCTGGTACCTCGCGGCCAACCCCGACATCGCCGCCGCCGTCAACGACGGCACCTTCGTCAGCGGCTACGCCCACTTCCTCGACTTCGGACAGGCCGAGGGCCGCAAGCCCAACGCCTTCTACGAGGAGGCCTGGTACCTCGCCCACAACCCCGACGTCGCCGCCGATGTCGGCGCCGTCTGGACCAGCGGCTACGAGCACTTCGTGGCCATGGGCCAGAGCGAGGGCCGCTCCTTCAGCCCCTACTTCGATGAGGCCCTCTACCTCCGCCTCAACCTCGACGTCGACGCCGGCCCCGGCGGCTCCCACGCCTGGCTCAGCGGCTTCGAGCACTACATGACCGCCGGCGTCGAGGAAGGCCGCCGCTTCAGCCTCTACTTCGACGACAATTACTACCTCGGCCGCAACACCGACATCGCCGCCGCCGTCACCGCCGGTTCCTACCGCAACGGCTTCGAGCACTTCCTGCTCTTCGGCCAGCAAGAGGGCCGGCTCTTCGACAGCTTCTTCGACTCGACCTTCTACCTCGCCGCCAACCCCGAGGCCGCCGCACGCGTCGGTGCCTCGACCACCGCCTCGGCCTTCGACGACTTCATGCGCTTCGGCCTCGACGCCGGACTGGCCTCCAACCCCTTCTACCAGGAGGCCTACTACCTCGCCCAGAATCCCGACGTCGACGCCGACGTCACCGCCGGCGTCTGGCAGAGCGGCTTCGAGCACTTCGTCCGCATGGGCCAGCAAGAGGGTCGTGTCTTCTCCACCCTCTTCAGCGAACAGTACTACCTGGCCGCCTACCCCGACATCTCCTCGGCCGTCACCGCCGGCAACTTCCAGTCCGGCTTCGAGCACTTCATGCGCCACGGCCGGCCCGAGCGCCGCATCTTCACCGCCTTCGACGAGGCCTACTACCTCGCCCAGAACCCCGACGTCGCCGCCGATGTCGGCGCCGTCTGGGACAGCGGCCTGGAGCACTTCCTCGCCGCCGGGCGGTTCGAGAATCGCCTCTACAGCCCTTACTACAACGAGCAGGTCTACCTGGCCAACAACCCCGACATCGCCGCCGACGTCCCGACCGTCTGGCGCACCGGCCTGTTCCACTATGCCGCCTACGGCCAGCTCGAGGGACGCACCGCCGTCTGAGCCCGACCGACGCCCTGACCGATTACCCCCGCCGGGCCCTGACAGGCCCGGCTTTTTTTCCCACCCGATCCCCCTTCTCCCACCCGAGCAGGGGTAAGAACTTTGTTAAAATAGTCAACATTGGCCCGCGGGTCCGACCCGTCAGTCACCGAGTCCCGACATCCCGGAATCCTTCCCCCAACGACCCGCGGTCCAGCCGCGCAAACGCACGGAAATCATTGACAATGCTACCCTCATGCGTTAGCGTTCAAGAATACCCCCCATCCGATGATGCGCCGATCCGCCAACCGCGGCCAAGTGCTTCACCGCTAAAGGATAAGATGGTCCGTGTCGTCGCCACGGCTGGCCGTTGACCGGTGGAAATCCATGCTTCTCTTCAGGAGATTCTCATGCCGCATCGTGGTGAAGATCCATCCGTTCGGCCCG
>JADZCW010000075.1 GCA_020851395.1 Phycisphaeraceae bacterium | reverse complement strand
TTAAAGCACATCTCCAGATCCGCCTTGGCGAAGCTCAGCGGGTGATTCACCGGCACGGGCTTGCCGTGCTCCACCCACTCGTCCATCCCCCAGAAATGGGCGTGCCGCAGGTTGATCCCCAGCGCGTTGACCAATCGCGCCACCAGCGGCAACTGTTCCGTCGGCCCGATCGGCCCGCAGATCCCGGCCGGGCTGTCGGCCGTGGCCTGCTTCCACGCCTCGATGTACTCGAGCGCCTCGGCCAGATAGAAGTCCTCGAGCGTGTCGTACATCACCACCCGAAAACCCGGCCGCGCCAGCTGCTCAAGGTCCTTAGCCGAGAGCTTCGCCGCGTCGGCCAGCAACTCGGCATCCAGCGTCGTGTAATCCCACCACTCCGGCGCCACCTTGCTCAACGGACGAGCCATGTCGGTCTCCTTCAAAACTTTCTATACAGAACTTTTTACCACGGAGGACACGGAGAGCACGGAGAGGAAAGACAGAGAAGAGATCCAGAGAAAAAAGAAGAGATCCGCAAATCAGGCCGATCAAAAGCACTCGTCTCTGACTCGTCTCTCCGTGATCTCCGTGTCCTCCGTGGTAAAACTCTTCTGAATCAAGCATCCAATTCACGCTCATACTCACGATCAATCACGCACGCCTCCCCCAGCACCTCCGCCAACGGATCAGCCTCCTCGCCGCAGAACCCCAGGTGGCTGTGCCTCCTGAATCCCTCAGCCAACTCGAACATGCCCGACATCTTCCCCACCTGCCGGCCCATCTTCTCCATCTCGGCCAAATACGCGTCCATCCCCTGGCTCACGTCCAGCCACTCCTTCTGCGACCGGTGCTGCGCCAGCATCTGCTTCTTCCGCTCGAGCACCGGCCCGATGTCCACGTACAGCCCGCAGCGGATCAACCTCCGCAACCCGTCGCGCAGCCCGTGCGGCATCGCGTGATACAGCGTCACCGGCTTCTGGATCGCCGGCCTCGGCGGATCGGTCACGAAGTTCCGCATCCCCCGCGCGAACGCCGCCGTCACCACCAATCGCGTCGTGTTCTGGTGATCCTCCATGTAGTCCGCCGGCGACTGCGTGAGGATGATGTCGGGCGCGACCTCCCGCACCACCGCCGCCACCTTCGCCAGCAGCCCCGGCTCATGGAAGATCGCCAGATCGTCCGCCAACGGCTCGTGCGCCGTCGCCCCCATCACCCGCGCCGCCGCCTGCGCCTCCCCCCACCGCATCTTCACGATCGCCTCCCGCTCCATCGTCGCCGTCCCGCACGATCCCGTCGCCAGGTTCCACAGGTGCACCCTCGCCCCACAGTCCCGCAGACGCAGCAGCGTCCCGGCCATCATGAACTCGACATCGTCCGGGTGGGCCACCACCGCCAGGACAGTCAACGGATCATCAGCAGGAGTGTGCGGCATCGTCTGTCCAGTCCAAGAAGCGTCTGAGCCTCGAGTGAACCATGCCGTGCGCGTCTCGTCAACCTCGCGCGCGGCCACATCTTCGGTGGGTCAACCCCCTCGGGGGGGTCCTGCTACGCCTCCACCCGGAGGTGGTCCACCTGTAACGACTGGGCAAGATGAACCGGCAAGAATCCTCACCGTCGTCGGCGTCCCGCAGCCGCCCCGACCGGGGTGTATCCGATGATTGAGTACAGGGTTTCCATGCGCCCGCACCGGTGAGACCGCGCGATGCGTCTGCTGCTCAACACGCTGATTGCTCTGATGTTCGCGGCCCTGACCGCCGCGGCCGTGTGGGATCATTACCACCGCAACTCGGGCCAGACACGGATCGACCAGACCAGGCAGGCCCTGGCGGTCCTCCAGGACAAGACGGTCTACCACGCCGCCATGGCCCGGGCCCGTTACGAGGAGCAGGTCGCCGACGCCAACGCCGACGGCGTCGACCCGCCCAAGCCCAGGCCCGCCCCGATGATCCTGCCCGAGTGGTTCGGCTCACACATCCCCGTCAACGCCCTGGCCCCGGCCGGCCAGCCCTGGATCGACCTCGCCCCCGAGGGCGACATCAGCGACCAGCCGCCCGATCCCATCCTCAGCCAAAATCATCAGGCGGGCTTCTGGTACAACCCCACCCTCAGGCTCTTCCGCGCCCGCGTGCCCGACCAGGGGTCCGACAAGGCCAACCTCGACCTCTACAACAAGATCAATGGCTGCGACCTCGACGAGCTCGCCGCCAGCAACGACCTGGCCCGCCGGCCCCAGCCCTACGCCCCGCCCTCAGCCATCGCCGCAGCCAATCTGCCGCCTGTCAATTACACCTCCGACATCCCCGTCACGGTCACCGACGCCGGCCCCATGCCCGTCGCTCCCCTGCGATCCGTGAGCCCCGCCAACAGCCTCCCGGTCGCCGTCCCCAGCCCGTTGCCCGTTAGCCCCGTCCAATCGGCTGACCCCGTCGCGGAAGCGCCGACCAGCGACTCAGAGACCCCCGCCGACAGCCCCTCCCCCGAACCCCCCCGCAAACGTAGCCTGCTGACCCATCGGCCGCGCAACTAACGCAACCGACATGGCGCCCGTTCTCTGTCTAACCACGAATCCTCCAACCGGTGATTCCCGCTTTCATCCCGTGGATTCCGGGAGAAGGGGAAAGTCTCTACTGGAATCCGCCGAGTGAAAACAATGAACGACCATGCCGGACTGCACGGAGACCCACCATGAGCACCCACGACCATCCCCTCTCCGCGACATCCACCGCCCCCCTCTGGAGCACCCTGGCGGATGACCCGGACATGGTGGAGTTGATCGAGTTCTTCGTCACCGAGCTGCCGCAGCGCACAGCCGCCATCGCGCAGAGCGCTGACCAGGCCGACCTCAAGACCCTGGCGTCCCTCGTCCATCAGATCAAGGGCGCCGCCGGCGGGTACGGCTTTGAACCCATCACCGATCTCGCCCGTCGCGTTGAAAAGCTCGCCCGTGAGCAGACAGACCTGTCCGCCATCCGGCAAGCGGTCGACGAGCTGGTGGCCCTGTGCGGCCGAGCCCGTGCCGGTTCACCCACCGCCTGACGAGCCGCGACATCCGACAATCAATAAAGCCCGGGCGCCGACAGGGGGTCATGCCCGGGCTTCTTTGTTACCAGGATCGCACGCTCGCGAATCAGCCCTTGCCCCCCGTCTTGGCCGCTTCCTTCGCCCACGTGTCGCGCAGCCCCACCGTCCGGTTGAACACCAGCCGGCCCGGCTTCGAATCGGCGTCCACGCAGAAGTAGCCCTGCCGCTCGAACTGGTACCGACCGATCCCATCAGTCCACTGCTTCGCGCCTGAAGCCGTGTCCGCCAGGCTCGGCTCGACCTTCACGCCGCTGAGCACTTCCAACGACTTGGGGTTGATGTTCACCCGCCAATCCGACCCCTCCGGCGCGTCGTCGGGATCCTCCTTGCTGAACAGGTGATCGTACAGCCGGACCTCCGCGTCGACCGCCTTGGCGGCGCTGACCCAGTGGATCGTCGCCTTGACCTTCCTCCCGTCCGGCGGGTTGCCCCCGCGCGTCGCCGGGTCATAGGTGCAGCGCAGTTCCGTGATCGCCCCCGTGGCCGGGTCCTTCACCACCCCCGTGCAGGTAATGAGATATCCCCACCGCAGCCGCACTTCTTTGCCCGGCGACAGCCGGTAGTACTTGGGCGGCGGCACCTCGGCGAAGTCCTCCTGCTCGATGTAGATCTCCCGCCCGAATGGCACCTTCCGCGTCCCGGCGGCCGGGTCTTCGGGGTTATTGACCGCCTCGAGTTCCTCGATCTGCCCCTCGGGGTAATTCTCAATGACCACCTTCAAGGGCCGCAGCACCGCCATCGCCCGCGGGGCCCGCTTGTTCAGATCCTCGCGCACGCAGTGCTCGAGCAGCGCATACTCGATCACGTTCTCTCGCTTGGCCACGCCGATCCGCTGGCAGAAGTCCCGGATCGCCTCCGATGTGAACCCCCGCCGTCGCAGCCCTGAGAGCGTCGGCATCCGCGGGTCGTCGAGCCCCTTGACGAACCCACCCTCCACCCAGTCCAGGAACCGCCGCTTGCTCAGCACGGTGAAGGGTAGGTTCAGCCGGGCGAACTCGCGCTGCTTGGGCCGATAGCCCGCATTGGGTGACTTGGCCCCCAGCGCGATCAACTGATCCAAAAACCAGTCGTACAGCGGCCGATGCTCCTCGTACGCCTGGTCGCACAGCGAGTGCGTGATGCCCTCGATCCAGTCGCTCTGCCCGTGGGCCCAGTCGTACATGGGGTAGATGCACCAGGCGTTGCCCGTCCGCGGGTGTTCCGCGTGCAAAATCCGGTACATCACCGGGTCGCGCATGTTCAGGTTGGGATGGGCCATGTCGATCTTGGCCCGCAGCGTCCGCGCCCCGTTGGGGAACCGCCCCGCCCTCATGCCCTCGAACAACTCGAGGTTCTCCTCCACGCTGCGCTCGCGGTAAGGGCTCGGCGTGCCCGGGCTGGTCAGCGTCCCCCGCGTCCGGCTGACCTCCTCCGGCGGCAGGTCGCACACAAAGGCTTTACCCGCCCGGATCAGCAGCACCGCCCAGTCGTAGAGCTGCCCGAAATAGTCCGAGGCGTGGTACTCATGCTCACCCCAGCCAAATCCCAGCCAGCGCACGTCGACCTTGATCGCATCGATGTACTCCTGCTTCTCCTTGACGGGGTTGGTGTCGTCCATGCGCAGGTGGCAGCGCCCGCCGTACTTCAGCGCCGTCCCGAAGTCCAGGCAGATGGCCTTGGCGTGCCCGATGTGCAGGAAGGCGTTGGGCTCCGGCGGAAAACGCGTGACCACCTGCCCATTGGCCCCGTTACCGTTGGTGCGCAGGTCTTGCTCGATAATCTCATGAATAAAATGCGTCGGTCCGGTCGATGGCGTGGCTGTCATGGTTTGAAATCCTGCGTCCTGGGGCACCGCAAAGGCCAGATTGTACCGCCCACCGCGTCCGACGGGCTTGAGGCGGGCAGGCGGTTGCCCTACGCTGGCCACGGGAGGGGATCGCACATGAACCGCCGTCTGATCGCGTCACTGGCTGAACTGTCGGCGAACCTGCGTCATCGTCTCGGGCCGATCCTCCTGGTCGGCCTGGCGGGCGGCCTGACGGGGCTGGCGTTCCTGAGCGTGCTGCACGTGTGCGAATCCATCCTGTCGCCCGAGGGCCAGTCGCCCTGGCTGCACCTGCCGGTCCTCATGGTCGTCGGCCTGGCGGTGAGCCTCCTGACACGCTGGCTCGGCCAGCCCGGCGACGTCGAGCTCCTCGTCGACAACATCCACGTCCTCGGCGGCGGCAAGACCCTGCGCGATCTCCGCTCACTCCTGCCCGTCTCCCTGCTCTGCATCGCCGCCGGCGGCGCCGCCGGACCCGAATCGCCGCTCGTCCAGACCACCGGCTCGATCGGCACCTGGACGGCTGATCGCACGAAGCTCGGCACCGTCGACCGCCGCGTCCTGACCATCACCGGCATGGCCGCGGGATTCACCGTCCTCTTCGGTGCCCCCCTGGGCGGGGCCATCTTCGCCCTCGAACTCCTCCACCGCCGCGGCCTGGAATACTACGAGGCCCTGATCCCCGCCGTCATCGGCTCGCTCTGCGGCTACAGCGTCTTCGTCTGCACCACCG
>JADZCW010000074.1 GCA_020851395.1 Phycisphaeraceae bacterium | reverse complement strand
TTCGACGCGGTGGTGAAGAAGATGGCTGACGACGCCCTGGCCTCGGGCAGTCCGCAGAACAACCCACGGGTGCCGACGGCGGAGCAGATCGTCGAGCTGTATCGACAGGCGTTCTAAAATTTACTGGCCATCGGTGAGAGGTCGAGCATGAAGGTGCTGGTGACAGGCAGCGCGGGAGCGGTGGGCAAGACGGTATGCGCCGAGTTGCTGCGCCGAGGGCACACGGTGCGCGGCTTTGACCTCAAGACCACGCCGGGGGTGACGGAGAGCCAGGTCGGCTCGATCGTCGATCTGGGAGCGATCCAGCGGGCGATGGCGGGCATGGAGGCGGCGGTGCACCTGGCGGCCCAGCCGGACGTGGGGGACTTCGCCACGGCGATCATGCCGAACAATTACCTTGGGCTCTATCACGTGCTCGAGGCGGCTCGGGAAGGGAAACTGCGGCGGGTGGTGCTGGCCAGCAGCATCCAGATCGCCAACGCGCTGCACCGCAGGGAGGGGATGATCCGGGTAGAGGACGGGGTGGGGCCGACGAATCATTACGCTCTGTCGAAGGTGGTGGCCGAGGAGATGGGGCGGATGTACGCCCGGCTGCACGGGCTGTCGGTGCTGGCGGTGCGGTTGGGATGGATGCCGCGCGACCGGGCGTCGACGGAGCACGTCGGCAGCGGGGGCGGGAGGAATCTGTACATCAGTCCCGGCGATGCGGGTCGGTGCTTCGCGTGCTGCGCGGAGGCGGGGCTGGACGGCAGACCGGGCACGGCGGGCGAGCCAATCGGGCGCGAGGGCGGGCACTACGGCGTGCTGTTCGCGATCGGCCGGCCGGTGGATCGGACGGTGTTCGATCCCGAGCCGGCCCGCTTGGTGGCGGGGTATGAGCCGCTGGACCAATTCCCGCAGGGCGCGCCGATGGAATGATCCGCCAGCCCCGTCATCCATGAAGCACAGATTTGTAGGGCACGCATCCTGCGTGCCAGTTCGTCCAAATGACATTCATGGCACGCAGGATGCGTGCCCTACTCCGCGAACTCTGCGTTCTCTGCGGTGAATTGTCTTTATGACGCCAGCACTTTCGCCGCGGCGGCCAGGGCCGTGCCGGACTCGATCTTCTGGCCGGCGGCGATCAGTTCGGTTTCGACGGCGCTGAGGAACGCGAGCGTGTCGCCGGCGTCGACGTAGCCCATGTGGCTGACGCGCAGGATGCTGACCTTCCACTTGGCGCCGCGGCCGTCCTGCCCGCCGGCGGTGTGCAGGCCGTACTTGTCGCGCAGGGCCCCGCGGAATTTTGAGTCGTCAATTCCGGCGGGATAGAAGATGCCGGTGACCGAGTCGCTGGGGTTCTGGCTGATGAGCTTAAGGCCCATCGCGCCGAACGCGGCGCGGGTGGCGGCGGCGAGCTTGGCCACGCGCGTCCAGATGGTCTCGAGGCCTTCCTTCTCGATCATCTCCAGGGCGACGCTCTGGCCGCGGATGAGGCTGACGGGGGCGGTAAAGGGCACGTCGTTGTCGGCCAGGGCCTTGAGCCAGCGGCGAAGATCGAGGTTGTAGTACGCGCCGGCCTTGACTTCCTTCAGGCGATCCTGAGCCCGCTGGCCCAGGGCAACAAAGCCCAGGCCGGGCGGGAGCATCAGGGCTTTTTGCGAGCCGGTGACGACGCAGTCGACGCCCCAGGCGTCCATCTCGACGGGCAGAGCGCCGACGCCGGTGATCGAGTCGGCGATCAGGAGCGCGTTGCTCTTGGCGGTGACCTGGGCGATGGCCTTAAGGTCGCAGGCGGTGGCGGTGGAGGTCTCGGAGTGGACCAGGGCGACGACGCTGGCGTCGGGGTTGGCGGCCAGGGCGTCGGCGATCTGCTGGGCGGTGACGGCCTGACCCCAGGGGACGTTGATCTTGACGTTGGTGACGTTCAGCGAGGGGGCGTACTGGTCGTAGATGTCCTGCCATCGTTCGCCGAACTTGCCGCTGGCGACGGTGATGACCTTGGAGCCCGGCTTGGCCAGGCTGATCATCGCGGCCTCGAAGGCGGTGGTGCCCGAGCCGGCGAGGGTGAGCACCGGGCCCTTGGTGCGGAAGAGGTTGCCCAGCCGCTGGGTCATCTGGGTGAAGATGGCCTGGAACTGCTTGGTGCGGTGGTGGATGATCGGCTGGGCCATCTCCAGCAGGACGGCGGGCGGGACGTCCGTCGGGCCGGGGGTGACGACGCGGGTCTTGTAGAAGAGGCGGTTGGCGGGCATGGTTTGGTCCTTGGAAAACGTGAGCATCGCAGGCTAAGGGGGACACGAGAAACCGTCAAGGACGGTGTTTGGCGGTCCATCTCAGGGCAGATGCTGCCAGATGGAGGCGACGTCGGGGGCGACGCGGTAGCTGTCGCGGTGGCGGTCCTTGGCGAAGCGCTGGGCGATCAGGTGGTCGAAGAAGGCCAGGAGGTGGTCGTAGAAGTCGTCGAGGTTGACGATGACGATGGGCTTGTTGTGCTGGTGGAGCTGCTTAAGGGTGAGGATTTCAGCCAATTCTTCGAGCGTTCCGAAGCCGCCGGGCAGGGCGATGAAGGCGTCGGCGCGATCCTCCATCATGGCCTTGCGATCGCGCATGTTGGAGGGGACGAGCAGTTCGTCGGCCGCGTCGTAGGCGATCTCGCGGGTGTTCATGAAGGTGGGGATGACGCCGACGACCTTGCCGGCATGGGCGTGGACGGAGCGGGCGAGTTCGCCCATCAGGCCGACGTTGCCACCTCCGTAGATGAGCTGGTGGCCCTTCTGGGCGATGTCCCGTCCGAGGTCGCGGGCGGCCTGGACGAAGTGCGGGGCGACGTGGTTGCTCGCCGAGCAGTAGACGCAGAGGGAAAGGG
>JADZCW010000073.1 GCA_020851395.1 Phycisphaeraceae bacterium | reverse complement strand
GGTCAGGCGTGGTGGCGGTGGTGCTCATGAGCCTCCATTATGCAGCGCGTCAGGCGCCGCTCCATTTTACGCGATATGCCACCCTGCGGGCTTCAACGGTCCAGGCACGAGCGGCGGGTAAGATGTCTGGGTGGACACGCCCAAACCCTTGATCTTTGACCTGACCGCCGAGGAACTGCGCGACCTGTGCGCGTGTTGGGGCTGGCCCGCCTACCGGGCTGACCAAGTCCTGACCTGGGTCTACCGCGAAGGTGTGCTCGACCCGGCCCGGATGACCAACCTCGGCAAGCTCGATCGCCAGCAGCTCGCCGATCGCCTCCGCCTGAGCTCGGGCACGATCCTTCACCACCAGACCGCCACCGATGGCACGCAGAAACTCTTGATCCAGTGGGACCATGTCACCGGCCACAAGACGACTGCTCTGTCGCAAGCCGTCGACCCCACCCGCCAGACCGAGACCGTCATGATCCCCACCCCCGAGCGGCGCACCGCCTGCATTTCGAGCCAGGTCGGCTGCCCCGTCGGCTGCCGATTCTGCGCCTCGGGCCTGGGCGGCCTCGACGGCAACCTCAGCCGCGGGCAGATCGTCGAGCAGGTGTGGCGGCTCAATCAACTGACCCGTGAGCTCTGCCCTCGCGACAGCAAAGAGCTTCCGGGGGTCAGCAACGTGGTGTTCATGGGCATGGGCGAACCGCTGAGCAACCTCACCGAGGTCATCGCCGCCGCCCGCACGCTCAGCAGTCCCCTTCCGGGGGGCCTGGGCATCTCGGCCCGCAAGATCACCATCAGCACCGTCGGCCTGCCCGCTCAGATCCGCCGGCTGGCTGAGCAGGAGCTGCCCGTCACGCTCGCCATCAGCCTGCATGCCCCCAACGACGAGCTGCGCCGCCAGCTCATCCCCTGGGCCCAGTTCGTCACCATCGCCCAGATCACCGAGGCCGGCCAGCACTACTTCGACAAGACCGGCCGGGAGGTCACCCTCGAGTACCTCCTGCTCGGCGGCGTCAACGATCAGCCCCAGCACGCCGCGGAACTCGCCCGCGTGGCGAAAAGTCTCCGCGCCAATGTCAACCTCATCCGCTACAACCAAGTGGCCGGTTTGCCCTACCTCCGCCCGGAAGATGACGACGTCCTCGCCTTCCAGGCCCGCCTCAAGAATGCGGGCGTCAACACGCACATCCGCGCCAGCCGCGGCCGCGACATCACCGCCGCCTGCGGTCAGCTCAGGCATGAGAAAAAAACATCGAACGTCGGGAGCTAAACGCCCGAAAAGCACCAGGAGGCCGACATGGCACGGCAGACAGACACAGGCTCCAAGATCACCTGGCATCGCTACGAAGAGCTGCGGCCAGAACAATTGCGGGAGATCGTCCAATCGCGCCCCATCGCCTTCTGGCCCCTGGGCCTGCTCGAGCACCACGGCTGGCACATGCCCATCGGCTTCGACGGCATCAAGGCCGACCGCTTCTGCGTCCAGCTCGCCCAGCGCGTCGGCGGCGTGATCCTCCCGGTCATGTGGTGGGGCGGCTCGGGCGGCCACGGCCCATTCATGTGGACCCACTACCAGCCCGAAGAGGCTTCCCGCGCCATCGTCGCCCAGACCGTCCGCCAGCTCATCCGTTTCGGCTTCAAAGTCATCGTCCTGCCCTTCGGCCACTACCCCTGGGACACCGTCCTGGCCCCCGTCTGGGGCGAGATCGAACAGGAGGCCAAGGCCCACGGCGTCCTCCTGCTCACCGGCGACGAGGGCACGATCGGGCGTCCCGCTGTCAAGTTCCGGGGCGACCACGCCGCCAAGGAGGAGACCTCCTTCGGCCTGGCCCTCTTGCCCGAGTTCGTCGATCAGTCCCTTCTCGTCGACGGCCGCGACCCCAAGGACCACTGGCCCGACGGCGATGACTCCCCAGCCAAGTCCATCTACCCCGGCGTCTGCGCCGACGCCCGCAAAGCATGCTTCTCCCAGCTCGGCGTCGACGCCCGTCAGGCCACCGCCGAGCACGGCTGGGCAAGGCTTGACCCCGTCCTCGACGAACTGATCCGCCGCATCCAGGCCCACCTGACCGGGCCGGCCTGATCCACCGCCGCCCTCCTGCCGGGCGAGGCTTGCCGAGGTAACATGACGCCATGAGCGACTACGTGCTATGGGCGGTGCTCTGTCTGGCCATCGCTTTCATCCTCTTCTTCATCGAGATCTTCATCCCCTCCGGCGGCCTGCTGGGAATCTTGTCCTTCTCCGCCCTGGTCGGCGGCATCGCCCTGCTCTTTAAGGTCGACACCACCGTGGGTCTGATCGGCGCCATCGCCGCCCTGCTGGCCATCCCCTTCCTCTTCGCCATGGCGATTAAGATCTGGCCCAACACACCCCTGTTCAAGTACATCCTGCTCAAGACCCCCTCGACGCCCCCGCCCCCCGCCGCCGGCGATGCGCCAGACCCCGTCAGCGTCGGCGACCGCGGCCGCACGCTCACGGCCCTGCGCCCCGTGGGCACCTGCCTGATCAATCATCAAAGACTGGAATGCCTGGCCGACGGAAGGATCATCGAGGCCGGCATGGATATCGAAGTCGTCGGCGTAGACGGCATGCAGATCAAGGTTCAACCAGTCTAATACAGCTTCTTCCCCGCCTCGGTCACCTGCTCCCCTGTTCCCCTGCTCAACTCTTCTGCGCTACCCCTTCATCGCGTTGACGCGATCCTGGGCGCTGCCCACCGCGCTGATCCGCACGCCGAAGTTCTCCCCCACCTTCACCGCGCTGCCGCGCGCCACGGGCTTATTGTTGACCAGAAGCTGGAGGTCCTCATCCACCGACTTGGACAATTCCAGGATCGCCCCCGGCGCCAGGCTGACGACTTCGCTCATGCGCATCGTCCGCTGGCCGATCTGCACGATCAACGGCACTGACAGCTTTAGAATGGTCTGAAGTTCCGTGGGCATGGCTGACGTTAGTTATCGGCCCGACAGGACTTCGAGCTTGACTGCCCCCCCGGAAGTGACGAAACCGGGCGCCGGGGAGCTATCGGCTAAACGCCTTCTCCGCCAGCTCCACCGCCTTGGCCAACGCCGCCGCCTTGTTCACCGTCTCGCGGTGCTCGGATTCCGGCACGCTGTCGGCCACGATCCCCGCCCCCGCCTGCACGTGCACCACCCACTTGCCTTTCTCCGACGAGGGCATCACCACCATCGTCCGCAAGGCGATCGCCATATCCATGTTGCCGGTGAAATCCGCGTAACCCGCCGCCCCGGCGTAGGGCCCACGTCGCGTCGGCTCGAGTTCGTCGATGATCTGCATCGCCCGCACCTTCGGCGCCCCGCTGACCGTCCCGACCGGCAGCGCGTACCGCAGCGCGTCCCAGCAGTCGCACCCCGGCCGGACCTTGCCCGTCACCGTCGAGCTGATGTGCATCACGTGGCTGTACCGCTCGACCACCATCACGTCCGGCAGGGCCACCGTCCCGGGCTGGGCCACGCGCCCCAGGTCATTGCGCCCCAGGTCCACGAGCATGATGTGCTCCGCCCGCTCCTTGGGGTCGGCCAGCAGGTCCGCCTCGAGCGCTTTGTCCTCCTCGGCCGTCCGCCCGCGCTTGCGCGTCCCCGCCAGCGGCCGGTTGAAGACCACCCCGTCGCGCACCCGGCAGAGGATCTCCGGGCTCGACGCCACCAGCATCGCCCCCTCGACCTGCAGGTAGAACATGTACGGCGACGGGTTGACCACCCGCAGCGCCCGGTAGATGTCGAACGGGTCCGCCGTCGTCGTCAGCTCGAACCGCTGGCTGAGCACCACCTGGAAGATGTCGCCCGCCGCGATGTATTTCTTGCACTCGCTCACCGCGTGCTGGTACTTCCCCGGCCCCATATTGCCCAGCGGCAACTGCGGTGCCGGCGTGCCCAGATCCACGTCCCCCACCAACAGCTCCGGCGACCCCGGCGGCGTCGAGACACGCTGCGTCTGAATCCGCTGCACGATGTCGTCGAGCCGGTCCGTCGCCGCCCGGTAGGCGTGCTGAACCGACGGGTAATTGGCCGGCATGACGTGGGTCATGACCAGGATCGTCTTCTGCACCTGGTCGAACGCCACCACGTCCTGGTACAGCCCCATGTGCAGGTCCGGCAGCCCGCGATCGTCACGCGGCGGGTTCGGGAGTTTTTCGCCCTCGAGGTAGCGAACCGTGTCGTAGCCCGCCATGCCCAGCCAGCCGCCGAGGAAGTCCGGCCGCGGCCGGTCCTGCTCAGCCATCCTCCACCAGCCCGTGATCTTGGGCATCTCCGCAAGCGGATCGGCTGACGTGAACTTTCGGCTCTTGCTCGGGTCCACATGATCGCGAAGCTCGACCTCGTGCCCGCGGGCGATGATCTCCATCACCGGCCGCGAGCCCAGGAAGCTGTAGCGGGCGATCCGGTCGCCGTCCACGACCGACTCGAGCAGGAAGCTCGGCGCCATCCGGTCATCGGGCTCGACGAGCCTGCGGTAAGCCAGCACGGGCGTGAGTTGGTCCGCCAGCAGCCTGCGGTAGACGGTCACCATCACGCCCGGCCCCGCCGTGGCGGCCAGTTGCGTGAACGTCGGGAGATCGGGCTGGTGGATGATGGACATGGCTGGGAATGATCGGTTTGAAAAGATCGACGCTAGCGCGCGGACCGCGTCTACCCCTCGATCGGGTCCATCGACGCGTGCTCGCCCTTGGCCTTCTTCTCGAGGTACTTCTGAACCCAGGTCTCCCAGCTCCGTCCCTCGGCCGTGTCGCGGCCGCTGAACGTCAACTTCCGGATCTGGCGATACGGGATGCTCTGTCGCGCCGAGCCGTCCTTCGGGATCAAGCGGACGAACGGGTCCGGTGCGTCCCCCCGGCGGTCGAAGACGAAACCCTCGACCTCCCGGCCGTCGACGGTGTGGACCGTCACGTCCCCGCGGTAGTCGAAGGCCTTGTCGAGGATCTCCGCCCGCGTCCGCTCGTCGGCCAGGTCGAAGCTCGATCCCTGCAGGCCCACCTTGGTTGAAACTGGGTCAGGTGTCTGGCTCATCGCTCGATAGTCTAACGACCCCCGAAAATCGCCGCAGCCGAGGTTGCCGCAAAACGATCCTTCGTCATCATAGGGGCGGGTCGTCACGCTCGGCTCGGTTAAGATGCCCCCCACAAGCCTTTCCCGGACTCTGAACACCACACCCCGTCCATCCCGAGCACGCCATGGACATCGAGCACTTCCTCTCCCACCACGGCCTGAGCGAGAACCCCTTCGACGCCGAGGAGGCCCGCCACGACCGCGTCTTCGAGAAACTCGCCGGCGGCGCCACGCGTCACCCCGACTTCGCCAAGATCCTCGGCCAGCTCGAGGCCCCCAGCTCCTCCGTCGTGTTCGGCGAGAAGGGCAGCGGCAAGACCGCCATCCGCCTGACCATCACCCGCCAGGTCCGCGAGCACAACGCCCAACACCCCGACGCCAAGACCCTCGTCGTAGCCTACGACGACCTCAACCCCGTCCTCGACCGCATTATGCAGAAGCGCATGAGCGCCAAGGCCCTGGCCAACCCGTCGGACAGCGAACTCCTTAAGGCCCTTAGCTCCATCCGTCTCCAGGACCACCAGGACGGCCTGCTCGCCCGCGCCGTCACTCGACTGGTCGATGGCCTGAGCGCCGCGACCAGCGACGGCGATGCCCTGGACCTGCCCACCGATGCTCTGAAGCGCCTGCGCAAACTCCCCCACCGCTCCCGGGTCGACCTGGCTGTCCTCGCCGCCCTCTACGACCAACCCGCCAACGGCTCGGCGCTAACCCGCTGGGAATCGCTCCGCCGCAGCCTTCGCCTGGGTTGGATGAACGGCCTGCGCTTGCAGGGCAGCGTCGGCGCCGCCGGCCTGGTCGCCGGCGTGATCCTCGTCGGCGTCTGGCGATTGTTATCAGACTCTCCGATCTGGATGCTCCTCGTCGGCGCCCTGCTGCTGGCCGCGGGGGTCATCCTCGACAGCCTGTGGGCCTGGCGCGTCACCCGCCTGCGCTGGCTGACCCGCAAGATCCTCGCCGAGATGCCCGCCACCAGCCGCCACAGACCGGAACTGCGGAAAATGCTCGGCCAGCTCCGCCCCGCCGACCTTTACGGCCAGCCCTGGCCCCTGGCGGGCAACCTCGACAGCCGCTACCAGCTCACCGGCCGATTCCTCGCCCTGATCGAGGCCCTGGGCTACAAGGGCATGCTCGTCCTGGTCGACCGCGTCGATGAGCCGACCTCCATCCAGGGCCGACCCGACCGCATGCGGGCCGTGGTCTGGCCCATGCTCGATAACAAGTTCCTCCAGCAGCATCGCATCGGCATTAAGCTCCTGCTGCCGATCGAGCTGCGGCCCCTTCTGCTGCGGGAATCGGCCGAGTTTTACCAAGAAGCCCGCCTCGACAAGCAAAACCTTGTGGACCGTCTGGGCTGGTCCGGCGTCACCCTCTTCGACCTGTGCAACGGCCGGCTGCGGGCCTGCCTCCGCAACCCCCACGCTCAGATTGTGCTAACAAATCTGTTCGACACCGACGTCACCGCCCAGTACTTGATCGACGCCCTGGACAAGATGCACCAGCCCCGGGACGCCTTCAAGTTCTTGTACCAAGTCATATCCGAACACTGCCGATCCATCCCCCAGGATCAGCCCCGTTTCCTGATCCCCCGGCCGATCGTCGACTCGATCCAGCGGATCCAGGCCCAGCGCGTGCAGGACCTTGGCAGAGGTCTCAGTCCATCGTAAACTATTAAATTATATTATCTTATAAACTATCCACATACGCCCTGGCCGACTTGACCCCCCGAACCCTTTCGGCTCAAATGGTGTCAATGAATCTTTAGTCGGGAGTAAAGGTTGTCCGATATAGGCAACCTGGGAAATTGCTTTTTTTCGACCCCTGGTTTGAAACAACACCGATCGTTGCGTGGACGATCGAAGGGGTTAGTGAAGGGTTCCAAGTTTGAAACTCAAGGAGACAACAATGTCACAAGGACGCGTTTTGGCCGGTTTCGGAGCGTTGGTGGTCGCCGGTCTGCTGGTCAGCCCCGTGCTGGCACAGACGGCCGCACCCGCGCCCGCCCCGGCCGCGGCGGCTGGTCCGAACACCGGCGCCGTCTCGTTTGATGTCAACGTCGACATCCCCACCAAGTACCAGTTCCGCGGCGTGGTCAATCAGGACCAGGGCTTCATCGTCCAGCCCGGACTCACCGCCACCGTCAAGCTCTACGAGGGCGAAAACATCCTCGAGAGCCTCGACTGGTACGCCGGCATCTGGACCAGCTTCCACTCCGATCAGTCCG
>JADZCW010000072.1 GCA_020851395.1 Phycisphaeraceae bacterium | reverse complement strand
GCCCATGCGGAAGAACAGCACGCAGTCCGGGTGCTGCTGCTTGAAGCGGTGGTACTGCTTCATCGCCGGCGTGGCGTCGGCTTCGCCTTTGGGCCGCTGACTCATGCCCGACACTTTACCGCATGGCTCACCGTGGCGAGGCGCAAGCGCATGGCACGCCGACGGTTCGTCGGCACATGATCCTGTTGCTGGCAGGTCTTCGAGTCTGAATCACGCCGAGAACACCTATAATCCCCCATTGTGACGGACCTCTTCCACTCATCGACCGCCTCCCTGCATGACCCTGCTCAACCCCCGAAATGGGTGGGTTTTGCGCTGGTGGCCCCGGAGCAGGGCATCGACTTGGCGTCGCAAGGGCTGACCTACGGCGTCCCGGCTGACCTTCCGGGGGTGGTCGCGGGTGACCGTGTGTGGGTGCCGCTGGGCAAGGGCGACAAGGTCGTGCCCGGCTACGTCCTGCAGACCGCGACGACGCTGGACCTGCCGGCCGACAAGCTGCGGCGCGTCAAGGGGATCAAGCGCGTCGATCCCGCAGGCCTGTCGCTGACGCCGGACCTGATCGAGCTCGCCCGCTGGATGGCGGCCTACTACTGCTGCCCGCTGGGGATGGTGCTCGTCACGATGCTGCCGGCCGCCGTCAAGCACGGCACGGGGACCAAGACGCGCCTGTTCGTCCGCCTCAACCCCCAGGCAACCGAGGTCGTTCCCTCGGATCAGCCCGTGAAGGCCCAGGCCCGCAAGCTCACCAAGCTCCAACGCGCCGCCCTGGACGTGCTGCACCAGCGCGACGCCACGGACGACCCTTGGATCGAGCTGCGCGAGCTGGCCGACCTGGTTGGGGCCAAGGGCACGTCGTCGCTGAGCGCCCTGATCGATCGCGGCCTGCTGCTGGCCACCCCCCGGGCCGTGGTGCGCGGCGACCGCGATGGTTCAGGCGGGCACTGGGAGACGGATGCCGAGCCCGTGACGCCCCAGCCCCTCGCTCCGGAGGAGCTGACGCTCACCCCCGCCCAGGAGGCCGCCGGCCGGCGCATCGGCGACGCCTTGGTCAAGGGTTTTGGCGTGCACCTGCTGCACGGCGTGACGGGTTCGGGCAAAACGGAAGTCTATCTGCGCCTGATCGAGCGACTGCTCAATGGTCAAACGGCCGATCCCGCACCCTCCGCTCTGGTCCTCGTGCCCGAGATCGCCCTGACGCCGCAGACGGTCTCCCGCTTCATCGCCCGCTTCGGCCAGCGCGTGGCCGTGCAGCACTCGGGCCTGAGCGCCAGCCACCGCCACGAGCAGTGGCGGCGCATCCGCACGGGGCAGGCCAGCATCGTCGTCGGCGCCCGTTCGGCCGTGTTCGCCCCGCTGCCGAACCTCCGCCTGATCATCGTCGACGAGGAGCATGACGCCAGCTACAAGCAGGACCAGCTCCCGCGCTATCACGGCCGCGACCTCGCCGTCCGCCGGGCCCAGATGCTGGGCATCCCCGTCGTGCTCGGCTCGGCCACCCCGAGCCTCGAGTCCTACTTCAACGCCACGAACCCCCAGGGCCGCGGCTATCACCTCCACGAACTGCCCGACCGCGTCGCCGGCCAGGCGTTGCCCAAGGTGCGCATCGTCGATCTTCAGGAGGATCGTCGTCTCCGCCGCGGCGTGCATCTCCTGAGCACGCAGCTCGAGGAGGCCCTGAGCAAGACGCTGGCCGATGGCGGCCAGGCGATCCTGCTCCTGAATCGCCGCGGCTACGCCAACTACATCGCCTGCCCCGACCACCGCTGCGGCTGGATGCTCAACTGCGATCACTGCGACGCCCTGATGGTCTACCACAAGCACGGCTCTCTGCCGGCGGGCGGCCTGGTGCGATGTCACCACTGCGGCGCGGAGCAGCTCCTGCCCGCCCAGTGCCCTGTCTGCGCCCGGCGCGTCACCGTCTTCGGCCTGGGCACCCAGCGCGTCGAGGAGGAGATCTCGCGCAAGTTTCCGGGGGTCCCCATGCTCCGCATGGACTCGGACACCATGCGGACGGGCAAGGATTACCACCGCGGCCTGGAGAGTTTCCGGCGCGGCGAGCTGCGCGTCCTGCTCGGCACGCAGATGATCGCCAAGGGCCTGGACTTCCCGAACGTCCGGCTCGTCGGCGTCATCAGCGCCGACACGGCCATCCACATGCCCGACTTCCGTGCTTCCGAGCGGACCTTCCAGATCGTCGCCCAGGTCGCCGGCCGGGCCGGGCGCAGCGAGCACCCGGGCCTGGTGATCGTGCAGACCTTCAGCCCCCACGAGCCAGCCATCACCCTCGCCGCGGCCCACGACTACAAGGCCTTCGCCGAGCGCGAGATCGCGCTGCGCCTGCAGGTCGGCCTGCCCCCCGCCACGCGCCTGGCCCGCGTCGTCGTCCGCGACCGCGACGCCCGCCGCGCCGCCGACCACGCCCAGCAACTCGCCGACGCACTCTCCGCGGCCAATGAACAGCTCGGCAACGCCATCCGCCTGCGCGGCCCGATGCCCTGTCCCATCGCTCGCTTGGCCGACTACCACCGCCTGGAGATCCAGCTCCTGGCCCCCGACGCGGTGACGCTCCAGAAGCTGCTCACCGCAGTTCGCAACGATCGCCTGCTCAAGTCCGACGCCCGCACGGCCGTCGACGTGGACCCCGTCAGCCTGCTCTAAGTTTTGTCCGCAATAGATATTAATCCCCCATCGACGCTGACTCACACGGTATCATGTAAGTGGTCCCGGCGCAACGGGGTCTACCCGTTCTCGCAGCCTGATTCACGATCTGCCGATCTAACCCGTTTCTCGCTGAAATGTCCTGCTTGTTCGCCGTCTTCTTTCGATTCGTTCCTCACCGATTCGTGCACATTCGGAGTTTTGCCATGCCAGCCCGCCTCACACCTCGCAGCGCCTTCACGCTCATCGAGATGCTCGTGGTCATTTCCATCATCGCCCTGCTCATCGGCATCCTGTTGCCCTCGCTCGGCGCCGCGCGTCGGCAGGCCCGCCGGATGGAGAACACCTCCCGCGTCCGCGGCATCTACCAGGCGATGCGCGGCTTCGCCTCGAGCAACGGCAACGCCATGCCCGGCCTGACGATCAAGGGCGGCTACGTCCCCAACTCGTCCGACCGGACCAACAGCAGCGGTGACGGCATGTCCGTCCAGGGCCGCTACGCCGTCATGCTCAAGGCCAAGCTCTTCTCACCGGAGTTCATCATCAGCCCGCTGGACGCCACGTCCAATCGCGCCGTCTGGGAGCCGGGCCAGAAATTCGACACCGAGGTCACGGAGAACAACTATTCCTACGCCCTGCTGTCGATCTACCCCTGGCCACGCAAGGACGGCCGGGCCTGGCGATACAAGGAGTGGCAGGGCATCACCCAGGTCAACGAGAGGGCGCTGATGATCTGCGACCGCAACATCGGCAACGGCACGAACCCCCCCTCGGACAACTCCACCACCCCCGACCCCATGACCGCCATCAGCATCCACAACTCGCTCAAGTGGGAGGGCAGCACCGCCTGGAACGACGGCGCCGCCAACTTCCTCGACAACCACTCTGAGGTCTTCACCCACTACGGCGACGGCGGGTATCAGGCCACCTACGACGACAAGCTCGGGAAGGGCCGGGACAACATCTTTACCAACCGCTACGAGAACAACGTTGATGCCTTCATGGCCCACTGCGGGTACCGCATCGCCGACGCCAAGGCCGGCTCGGACGAGTCGACGCTCAAGTGCAACCAGTAGTGTCTCCACCCCCGGGGGTCGGCCGCCAGCG
>JADZCW010000071.1 GCA_020851395.1 Phycisphaeraceae bacterium | reverse complement strand
CCTCGTTAGCATGACGCCTTCATCTACCCGGTTCTCTTACCACCCTCTTCTTCTGATAAGGATTTCGCGTCATGGCCACGATCAAGATCGCCCTCATCGGCTGCGGCGGCATCATGGGCAAGCACTCCTCCGTCTTCAAGAAGCGGCCGGACTGCCAGATCGTCGCCCTGCACGACGTCTCGATGGACCAGCTCATCAAGTTCCAGGAACGCCAGCTCAAGGACGTCGCGTCTAAACCCGCCCTCTTCACCGATCTCGCCGCGATGTACACCCAGGCCAAGCCCGACGCCGTCGTCATCGCCTCTCCCCACACCCTGCACTACACCCAGGCCGTCCAGGCCCTCGACCAAGGCTGCCACATCCTGATGGAAAAGCCCATGGTCACCCGCTCGGCCGACGCCCGCGACCTGGCCGCCCGCGTCGCCAAGGCCAAGAAGATTCTCATCATCGGCTACAACACCCCCTGCTCCCCCGAGTTCGACTTCATCCGCAAGACCATCCGCGACGGATCGCTCGGCAAGCTCGAACTCGTCCAGGGCTACCTCTCCCAGAACTGGCGCAAGTTCACCATCGGCTCCTGGCGTCAGGATCCCGCCCTCTCCGGCGGCGGCCAGGCCTACGACAGCGGCGCTCATCTCTACAACAGCCTCTGCTGGACCGTCGACGCCCCCGTGGCTGAGGTCTTCGCCTTCATCGACAACGTCGGCTGCCCCGTCGACATCAACTCCTCGACCACCATCCGCTTCGAGAACGGCGTCCTGGCCTCCATCGTCGTCGGCGGCAATTGCCCCAGCGACGGCTCGCACATGGCCTACATGTTCGACAACGGACGCATCGAGGTCGACGGCTGGGGCGGAACCTGGATGAACGTCTTCGGCCCCAACGGCAAGATCAAGTACCCCAAGGTCACCGCCGAGCCGCAGACACCCGCCGACAACTTCATCGACGCCATCCTCGGCAAGACCGAGCCCCGCACCACCCCCCGCAACGGCGTGATCCAGAGCGAGCTGATGGACGCTGTGTACGAGTCCGCCCGCACCGGCAGACCCGCCAAGCCCCAGCGCAGCTGATCCCCCATCGCCAAACGTAGGGCACGCATCCTGCGTGCCAATCTGCCCCCGCAAAGCACGCCTTCTGCGTGCCATCCCCTGACCCCACACATGAGCCCGCCCCCGGGCTCTTTTTCTTTGTCCCCCCTCTTGACACCGCATACCTCGCACCATAAGGTCATGTTACCTGACAGTCCGAGGCTTCCCCCATGCTCAAGAAACAAACCCTCGACGGCAACATCGAGACGATCCTCCTGGCCATCCTCCGCGACGGCCCGAGCTACGGCTACCAGATCATCCAGGACATCAACACCCGCGCCAATGGCCTGCTGCGCCTGGGCGAGGGCACCGTCTACCCCGTCCTTCACCGCCTCGAGGAAAAGGGCCTACTCGCCGCCACCTGGCGTCAGGGCGATACCGGCCGCAAACGTAAGTACTACCGCCTGAGCCCCAAGGGCAAAACCGCCCTGGCCGCCAACATCGAGCAGTGGCACGGCCTGACGGAACTGATCCTCCGCGTCGTCATCAACCCCGCCCGCCAGGCTGTTGCGTCAAGTCCTCTCTAGCTCCCCCCACCGCCGCACCTCCCAGGAGCCCCGCCATGAGCCGCGCCTTAGACAAGTACCTCGATCAGGTCATGATCTACGCCAACCGCAAACCCGACGACGCCCCCGCCATCCGCGCCGAGCTGCGCGACCACCTCTTGACCAAAGTCGAAGACCTTAAGGCGCAAGGCATCCCCCCGGAAGACGCCGTCTTCCAGGCCATCGAAGACACCGGCCCCGCCAAAAAGGTTGGCTATGGCCTTCGGCCCAGGTTCCCCCTGATCGACGTGCGTCAGCAGGGCACGGCACGAGGCGTGATCGCCGTCGGTCCCAAGGCGGTGGGGATCATCGCCTGCGGCGGAGCGGCCATGGGCGTGGTGTCCTACGGCGGCTTTGCGATGGGTTTGCTGAGCGTGGGCGGCATCGCCGCCGGCCTGCTGATCGGCTCAGGTGGGATAGCCTTCGCGCCAATCGGCCTGGCCTATGGCGGCTTGGTGCTAGGAATGCTGGCCCTTGGCGGCATGGCCTTCGGCTTGGTCGCCATTGGCGGCACGGCGGTCGGCTTCTGGGCGGCCGGTGTGTCGGGCTGGTCGGCCCATCCTATGGCCGAGATCCCGGAACCATTCAAGACGATGATGGACACCGTCCAGCCGCATCAGGCCGCCGCCGGCATGATCTTCTTGGGAGTATTCATCCTGGTCTTTGCGCTCACGCAATGGGCCGTCTGGCGGGAATATCGCCGCATCCGGATCGCCGATCCCACCCTTGCCGAGGCGTAACATGCTAACGCCTCGCCTCACCGTTTGGTCATGCTCTGGAGCTGCTCCGCAAGCAGCCGCGCGATCGCCTCGACGATCTCCGACCGGTGCCTGCCCGCCAGCGCCAGCGCGATCTGCGACTCCATCAGTCCGTACGGGATCCCCGTGTCGAACCGCTGGCCCTCGATCGTGCATGCAGCATAGGAGTCCTTAAGGATCTGCGTCCGCATGTACTCCTGCGAGCTGGTCAGTTGGATCTCGTTCTTCTCGCGGATGTCGTTCTTGATGTGGTGCTCGAGCGCGTCGAAAAGCTGCGGCGGGAAGACGTGCATCCCGAAGTGGCAGAGGTACAGCCCCGGCGGCAATCCCGGGGTTCGCAGGTTCCTCGCGGCATAATCTTCCGCGGGCTTCTCCATGATCGCCTGCACCTTGTACGTCCCGGCCGCGGGGTCGATGACCTCGCCCTGGAGCGTCCCGAAAAGGTGCAGCAGCTTCGACGGCGTCGCCTGCACCGCGCTCATCGCCGCCATCCCCGCCGACTCGTACTTCTGGATCAGCTGCGTCGCGCAGTTCTCGTGGTTGGCGCTGATGTAAATATGATCCCCAAGCATCAAGAGGAACGGCTCATCCCCCACGAACTTGCGCGCCTGGTACACCGCGTGCCCGTAGCCGTCGGGCTTGTCCTGGGCCACGAAGTGCAACCGGTCGCCGAAGTCCTGCAGCTTCTCGCTGGCCTCGATCGCCCAGTCCTTGCCCTTGAACGCCTTGAGCGTCTCGAGGCTCATGCGCTTAAAGTAGTGCAGGTACTGCTGCTCCTCGCCCGGCTGCGTGACGATGCAGATCTCCTCCACCCCCGCCGCGATGGCCTCCTCCCCGATGATCTGGATCACCGGCTTGGCCAGCCCGTCCGCGTCGACCAGCGGGAACATTTCTTTCTGCACCGCGCTCGAGGCCGGGTACTGACGCGTCCCGCGCCCCGCCGCCGTGATCACCGCCTTACGAACCTTCGCCATGGCTCATTTCCCTTCTGAAAAACAACCACCGACTCAACCGTCCCTCACGCCGTGGGCGTAAGCCCTCGGGCCTTGAAATAGTTCAGAATCACAGGCTCGATCGCCCTGCGCAGTCCCTCATTCGCGTACCCGCACCAGTGCACGGGCGAGTGCACGTCCATCGGCGCGTCGAGCTCCTTGCCGAACCCGTCCGTGATCACCACCCCCGCACGCCTCGCTGCCAGGAGCCCCGCGCAGTCGTACGGATGGCACTCCAATCCCCTGGCCCCCTTGGGCCACTTCCCCTGCTTCTCCAGCACCGCGTAGAACAGCGGCCGCAGGTCGCAGCAGAACCGGTCATGCCCGGTCATGATCTCGATCATCTGCCCCGCCGTGGTCATGTACTGGTCGTCGAACACCGCCGCCGCCCCGGGCTCGACCCGCCCGAGCGTCCCCCGCACGATCTCCTCCATCAGCTCCGACGCCATCACCTTCGTCCCCGGGAAGAAGTTGGCCACCTGGGCGAAACCGTGCTTGAGCGTTTTCGCGTCGCTGGGCCGAACCGCCAGCAGCGACGTGCTCCCCGTCGCCACGTCCTGCCGCAGCGCCCGCACCGGTTCGTTCCGGATCGCCAGGAAACTGTCCGCCAAGGTCTGCTTGCTGAAGGGCAGCTCCACCATCACGCTCGCGAAGCTGTCGCTCAGCCTCGTCGCCTCGCCCCGATCGACCGCGATCGCCGCGATGAACCAGGCCGACCGCTTGTCGTACATCACGTTCCGCGTCCCGTCGATCGGGTCGATGATCAGACGGTATTTCAGCTTCTCCTTGGCATCCCCGAACACCCGCCGGCCGTCCTCCCCCATCCCCTCAGCTACTAACAGCACCGGCTTATCTTCCGTGGGCCATGCCTCGATCTCCTTCTCGATCACCGGCTCGACGTGCCGGTCGATGGCGAAGATCGTGTCGCCCCCCTCCTGCGCCACCGCCGCCGACATCGCTTCGCCCGCCCGCCGGGCCGCGATCAGACGTGCCCGCACCGCCAGCCCGATCTTCTCGAGCCGACGCGCCCAATCCCACGCCTTTTCCGTTGACATCGTCACGCCCAGTCCTCCTGGTTCATCTTCACGACGCCCCACTTCGCCGCCCCGGGTCCCGACCGGTCGAACAGCATCGTCTGCCTTCCCGTTTCACGCGTGTATCGCTCTCGCAGACCGTGCAGTCTCTCCCGCACCTGGTCGTCCTGACGGATCAGCATCGCCACCGTCCCCCCGCACCCCCCGCCGGTGATCTTCGCCCCGTAAAAGCCCAGCCCAGGCCCAAGCTCCATCGCCACCCGCACGAGTATGTCCGTCCCGTCGTGCCCCATCCCGGCACGCAGCCCATAGCTCCAGTGGCTCGCGAGCATCAGCCGCCCCGCCTTGCGCATCCGCGTATCGAGGCAGTCCGCTCGGCACCCTTCGTCCGCTTTTTCCAGCAACGCCGCGAACCTCCGCACCCGCCGGCTCTCGAGCACGTGATGGCTCGTCGCCGCCCGCACGCGATACACCTTCCGGGCGTCCACTCGCGTCACCGTGTCGTTCGTCGACCCGTAATGGTCCAGGAACACCTGCCCTGTGATCTCCACCGGCAGCTTCTGCCGCAGCTCCATGCAATACCGCTTGGGCCCCACGCGCGCTAACCAGCCGTCGGTCACGTCAGGTGTCTCGAGCACGCTCAGGATCTTCTGCCCCATGAACGCCGCCACACGCGTGTCCGTGTAAGGATCCCCGCTGACCTCATGCCGCACACCGCTGTGCACCCCGACAAACCCGAACCCCTCGGGCACCTTGATCACCCCCTGCACCTGCGCCGGCAGTCCGTCCGCCCCCGGCTGGCACAGCAGTTTCAGCAACGCCCCCTCCTCGCCCAGGCACGACGTCACTTGATCCATCACCCCGCACGGCGCCCCGACGACGCGGTTCTCCACCACCTGGCACGCCGCCGCCAGCGTCATTCCTGGCACCTCAAACCCCCACACCGCCGCCAGCGCCGTCATCGTCGCCACCTCGATCGCCGCGCTGCTCGACACCCCTCCCCCCAGAGGCAGGTCGCTCTCGAGAAACACCGTCGCCCCCTTGACCGCCCGCTCCACCGCGTCCCCCTTCGCATGCATCTTGCCATGGTTGATCAGCCACCACGCGCACCCCGCCACATACTTCGCCCAGTGGTCGTCCCCCTTGAGCGACGCCCCCGCCGCCTTCGGGTCCGCCTTCGCCAGCTCTTTCATCCCCACCCTCACCGACTTGCCGCGCCGCCCACTCTGACACACGAACTGCCCGTCCGCACGCTCCTGCCCCGCCGCCGTCGTCGCCAGCGACAGCGGCATCTCGCACACCAGCGACCCGCTGTAGTCCGCGATCCCCCCCATCACGTCCAATCTTCCGGGGGCCCGGCTGACCACCACCGGCCCGGCGGTCTTCTCGAACAGACCGCACACCCTGATACCCTCAAGCAGCAGCGGCAGCGGTGAAGATGTCAGTCGTGCATCTTGCATGCCTGGTTATCCCGCGAGATTCCCTTCGCGCCGTGCCACGTCGGTAGATGGCCCTGTCGATTCATCGTCCCGAGCGTCCCAGCTCTGGGGAGGGAGCACAAAACGGTCAATCGCAGCTGAAATAAGCCCCATCGCCCGACGACGCGGGGCCACCTGGCAATGCACCTGGCCGAATCGCGCCCACATCGCTGACCGTTCGACCCACTCGGCCAGCCGCTGCACGAAACACGCGGGCAATTCCGTGGCCGCGCCGGTCACCACCACCTTCCGTAGTCCGAGCAGGTTCAGCGCCCCCGCGATCACCGACCCCGCTGCGTGCAGACGTTCGTCGAGCCATGGCTCGACACCCTTGTCCTGGAAGGCTCGCGCCATGGTCGTCCATGCCTTGGCCGGCGAAAGCCGCGATGACGCCCCTTGGCTACCCTGCCAACCTTCGAGCAGGCCCGACCGGCTGATGAGCGTCTCGAGACATCCGACCCCGCCGCAGCCGCAGAGCCGATCATTGCCCGCCACGGGGGTGTGGCCGATCTCCCCGCTGATAGCCAGGGGCCCGCCGTAGAGCTTCCCGTCCACCACCGCCGCCCCGCCCACACCCTCGCCGATGTCCACGAGCAGAAAATCCTCCAGCCGCGGTTCAGCCTCCAGGTGACCCAGGGCCAGGGCTCGGATCTCCTGCACGAGCCCCACGGGGCAGGACCAGATCGCGCTGACGTCGGCTACCAGATCAGCTCTCTCCGTCCAGTGTAGGTTGGGCGACAACAGCACGCGGCCGGCCCGTTCGTCGACGACGCCGGGCGTGCTGATCATGACGACCCGCGGCGAGTGGATGTTGAGCCTCGTAGCGGCCTGCCGCAGATGGTTCAGCCACCCGCCCCGGGTGCCGGCCGTGCGGAACTGCAGGGGCCAGTGCTCATCCTCGGGGCCGGCGATCGGCAACGCCGCCAAGCGGGTGTGCCGGACACCCAGTTGCAGGGTGACAAGGCTCAGCCGTGTAGTGTTCAACCTCAGCGGGCGTGCTGGCCGTCCCCCAGCCGGCCCGGGATCAGGCGACGGCCCGCCGGGGGAGATCTCCTCGACCAAGCCGCTGCCCAGCAGCGCATCAACCACCTTACCCACGGTCGGCGCGCTCAGTCCAGTCTCCTTGGCCAACTCCGCCCTCGAGGCCGAGCCACCGCGGCGCAGTCGGTCGAAGACCCACCGCTCGTGCAGGCGTCGGAGGCGTGCCGGGCTGCCGGACATACTTAATAAACTTAATTAATAAACCATCGGGAGGCAAGTCAATAACAATATATATTGTGTATTTATATTGCCGATTTGCGGCCGGCGGGGCGGGGGCGGCGGGCGGCGAT
>JADZCW010000070.1 GCA_020851395.1 Phycisphaeraceae bacterium | reverse complement strand
GGCCGATCGAGGTGCTGGTCAACAACGCGGGGCATGGGATCTACACGCCGATGCTCGAGGTCCGGCCGGACGAAGAGCGGGCGATGATGCAGGTGCATTATCACGCGGCGGCGGCGCTGATCCGGGCGGTGCTGCCGGGGATGCTCGAGCGCCGGCGAGGGCATGTGATCAACGTCGGGTCGATCTCGGTCAAGATGGGGCCGTGGGGACACGCGCCCTACACGGCGGCGAAGGCGGCGCTGGTGGCGATGACGCAGAGCCTGGCGGCGGAGCACCCCCCTGCCGATACCCGCGTGCACTTTAGCTACGTCAACCCGGGGATCGTGCGGACGGAGTTTTTTGAGAAGCCGGGGCTGAAGTCGCTGTTCGGGCAGGTCAGCCGACGAGGCATCACGGCCGATGCGGTGGCGGAGAGGATCGAGCGACTTTTGGATCGGCCGCGGCTGGAGGTTTGCGTTCCTAGGCTGTATCGGATGATGGACTGGATTCGGGCGATCAGCCCGGGGATAGCGCAGTGGATTGTGGCGAGGCAGTCGCGTCCGAGCGAGCGTTAAGCCGCCATCAATTCACAGCGGTGACTGCTTGGGCGTGCCGGGCCTGCGCGGGTAGGCCTTGGTGGTGGGGCGTGATTTGGTCACGCGGACAATGACCTTGCGCACGCCAGTGTCTTCGGGGTAGGGCTCAAACACGCTCACTTCGCCGGCGCCGAGGACTTCTAAAGCTCGTTGAGATTGGTCGAGTTCTTCTTCGACGCTCGGGCCCTTCATGGCCAGGAGCTGGCCCCCTACTTTGAGCAGGGGCAGGGTGTATTCGAGCAGGATGCGCAGGGGGCCCAGGGCGCGGGCGGTGACCAGGTCGTATTGCTGACGATGAGCGGCGTCGTGGCCGACGATCTCGGCACGCTCGGCGACGACGGTGACGTTGGGCAGGTCAAGCTTCACGGCACATTCACGGAGGAAGTTGGCCTTCTTGCCGGTGGCCTCGATGAGGGTGACGGCGAGGTTGGGCCCGGCGGCGATGGCCAGGGGCACGCCCGGAAGACCGCCGCCGGAGCCGACGTCGGCCAGGCGGGTTCCCGGGGTGAGGTCTTGCAGGCCGGCCAGGAGCGTCAGGCTGTCGAGGATGTGCGTCCGCCAGGCCTCGTCACGGTCGCGGACGGCGGTGAGGTTGAACTTCTCGTTGGCCTCAAGGAGCAGGTCAAGATAGCCGGCGAGCTTCCCCCAGGCTTCCGGGGGCAGGGTGATGCCGAGTCGTTGGGCTTCTTCGGGCACGAAAGCTGGCAGCGAGTCGCTCACTCAAGCCTCCTGAGATCACTGGAAGAGGGCGTCGGCGTGGTCGAACTCGAAGCTGGGGCGTTGAATGATCGATGGACGCTGGGAGGCGAAGTTCATCACCAGGCCGATCATGGCGAAGGAGGCGAGGAGGCTCGATCCGCCGTAGGAGACGAACGGGAGCGTGATGCCGATGATCGGCAGGATGCCCAGGGACATGCCGATGTTGATGGTCACCTGGCTGAGCAGCAGCGAGGCGAAGCCGACGACAGAGAGGCGGGTGATGGGCTCCTTGGTGCGGGCGGCGACGCGAAGCATGGCCATGATCAGGATGCCGTAAAGGGCCAGGACGCCGGCGCCGCCGAGGAAGCCCCAGCGGCTGACGACGACGGCGAAGATCATGTCGTTGTGATCCTCGGGCAGACGGTTGTAGGCGATCAGCGTGCGGGCTTTTTCCTCTCCGAGGCCGTCGGGGCCGCCGGCGCCGATGAGGGTGACGGCCTTGTCCTGCTGGAAGCCGACGTCCTTGAGGTAGCGTGTCTCGCCCTTGGCGCGGCTGATGGTGGCCCGGATGCGGGCGACCTGGTGGGACTGCAGGAGCTGCATGGAGTCGGGCAGGGTGTAGATGGCGGCGACATTCAGGCCGATGGTCAGGACGCCCAGGCCGATGATCGAGCCGAGGTGGCGGAGCCGGGCGCCGGCGGCCAGGAGCATCGCCAGCAGGGCCGGGATGAAGAGGATGGCGGTGCCCATGTCCGGCTGGAGCAGGACGAGCGTCATGGGGACGAAGAGGATGAGGAACGGCACCAGCAGGCCGCGGAAGGTGCGGTAGGACTGGCGGTGTCGTAGGTACCAGGCCAGCGTCAGGACGTAGATGATCTTCGCGAGCTCCGAGGGCTGGAGCATCATGAAGCGGAGGTCGATCCAGGCGCGGGCGCCGTTGCGGACCGGGACGATGGATCGCGGAACGCCCGGGAGGATCATGATCGCCAGAACAAGCGTGATGACCACGGCCAGGGGCCCGGCGATCTGGCCGATGAACTTGGGGTGAGGCAGGAGGCAGATGAGCATCAGCGTCAGGGCGATGGCGAGCCACTGGGCCTGGGCGCGGGCGTGCTGGAGGTCGACGGTGGAGATGGCGGTGATGCCGACGACGGTCAGGCCGACGGCGGCGAGCAGGACGAACCAGCCGGCGTGCGGCCGCAAGAGATCCGTGAGCTTGGCGGTCAGGGGGTTCACAGCAGGTTCTCCTGCTGCATGGCGTAGAGGATCTGGTTGACGATCGGCCCGGCGCAGGCGCCGCCACTGCCGCCGAACTCGACCAGGACGGCGATGGCGTACTGGGGGTGATCCGTGCCCGGCTTCTGGACCAGGGCGATAGCCCAGGCGTGGTCGCCCCACTTGCGGACCTCGTCGGCGGAGCGTTTGCCGTCGTGGTTGAGGTCGAGCCAGACGGCGCCGGGGTCGGCCGTGCCGGACTTGGACATCACGGTGGCGCCGTCGAAGGTGTAGATGGGCTCGCGGTCGAGGGCGGCGATGTGGTTCGTGGTGCCGTAGGTCTGGTGGACGGAGTCATTGAGGCCCTGCAGGGTCATGCGGACGGCCTGGCGGTCGAGGTGCAGGTCCACAGCCTGTCGTGGGGCGACGGCGGGGTCGACGATGAAGGTGGGGTCGAGCTCGACGCCGCCGCGAGCGATGGCGGCGTAGGCGTTGGCGGCCTGCAGGGGCGTCCAGTCGATCTGGCCCTGGCCGATGCCCATGAAGACGGCCTCGGTGTGGTCCGAGGCGCTCTCAGCGCCGCGGCCCTCGGGGAAGTTCGAGGCCAGCTCGAGGAGGGCTCGCTTGGGCAGCGAGCCGCGGGCGATCTCGCGCGGGAGCAGACCGGTCTCGAGCTTTCGGCCCAGGCCATACTGCTGATACCACCATGTGAGGCGGTGCAGGCCCAGGCGGCTGCCCATGGTGTAGAAGAAGATGTTGCAGCTTCGGGCGATGGCCTCGGGACCGGTGAGCGGGCCGTGGGAGTATTGGCCGTTGCTCATCTTGTAGATCCAGCAGCGCCAGATGTTCGGGCGCTTGGGATCGAAGGGGCCGTGGCAGTCGACGGTCTGGTCGTAGCCGATCTTGCGGTCGGTGACGGCGGCGGTGAGGACGAGAGGTTTGACCGTCGAGCCGGGCTGGTACTGCCGGCCGATGGCGCGGTTGATGTAGGGCAGGTCGATCGGGTCGCGCCAGACCCAGTCGGGACGCTCCTCCAAGTCTGCGAGGCTGTAGTTGGGGCTGCTGACGGCGGCGAGGATCTGGCCGGTGTCAACTTCGATGACGACGGCGGCGCCGCGGAGGGGCTGGCCGAGGCGGGGGCTGGAGGCGGCGTCCTTGAAATGCCATGCCTGCGTCTGCATCAGGCCGACCTTGGGGCTCATCAGAGCGGAGATGCGGGCCTGGAGCTGGATGTCGAGGCTCAGGCGCACGTCCTTGCCGGGCTGGGGCTCGGTGCGTTGCTCCTCCTGAGTGTCGAGGCGGTAGATGACCTTGCCGCGCGAGCCGCGCAGGACGTCCTCGAGGGCGGCCTCGATGCCGCCGCGGCCGGTCAGGTCGCCGGGGCGGTAGCCGGCCAGGTCAGGCTCGGCGGCGCCGTTGGGCCAGAAGGGGCGGCGGTCGATGTCCTCCTTCTGGATGGAGCGGAGGGTGCCGATGATCTGCAGGCCCACGCCGGGGACTTCAACATCGATGGGGTCATCGGAGCGGAGCGGACCGGGGAAACGGCTGCGGTCGACGGTGACGTCGAGGGTCTCGAGGGGGTACTCGCGCTGGTAGCCGCGCTGGATGTGGACCTGCTTCCAGACGGCCAGTTCGTTGTAGACGCGGCGGCCGTTGTCGTCGCGGCGGTCGTCGTTGGCCTGGGCCTGGGCGATCAGGCGTTCGACGCTGACACGGGCCTCGGGGCTGACAGCCAGGACGATGTCGTGATAGGCGCTGTGCTCGGCGATGGGGCGAGCGACCTCGGCGAGGGTGACGGGGGCGTCGAGCTGCTCGAAGCGTTCCTGGCGCCAGACCTCCCAGAGGTAGCCGGCCATCTGGCTGACGCGGCTGACGACCGATGCTCGTCGGCGTTCAACCTCCAGGGGGCCGACGTCGCCGAGGTTGCCCAGCGTCCGCCAGAGGTCGTCGACCTGCTCCTGGTAGCGGGGCTCCCACTGGGCGATCAGGCGTTCGCGGCCGGCGTAATCGAGCTCAGCCCAGAGCTCGGGGTTGGCCCGGCGGGCCATGCCGGCGGCCTCGTCGTAGACCCAGTTGCCAGCGATGACGGGGTAGCGGACGGCGATGTTGAAGCAGGGACGATTCTGGGCCAGGACGCGGCCCTGGCGGTCGAGGATCCGGCCGCGGACGGTCGGGACGTACTGGCTGTCGATCAGGACGGACTCGGCGCGTTCGAGCCACTGGGCGTGCTGGGTGAGTGTGAGCTGGCTCAGCCGCAGCAGCAGAAGCAGGCCCAGGAGCATGGCCACGACGCCCAGCAGGATGAGCCGGCGGTGGAACTGACTCGGGACGTTGTGTCGTAAGAATTGCCGCATGTCTGGCGTTCGTCGGGCCGCGATACGTTCATCATACGGTTTAGCATCGACCTACGAAGGGTCGGGACGTGAGGCAACCCTCGGCTGCAGGGCCGGCCGGGTCAGGAGGCGGCGTGATGAGTAGAAAACGCGGCTCAGGCGGCGGAGTCGGCGTGGTCGGCCAGGGCGATCAGGGCGCGGGCCTGAGCGAGTTGGCGCTGCTTCTTCTGGACCTGCTCGTCGGTGGTGGCGATGACGGCTTCGGCCTCGCGGAGGCTGGCCTGGGCCTCCTCGGCGGAGACCTGGCCGGGGGGGGTGGCCCGCTCGGCGAGGATGGACAGGCGGTTGTCGAGCATCTGGGCGAAGCCGCCGCCGATGAAGAACCAGCGGGACTGGCCGTTGGCAAGGTCCACGCGGAGCAGGCCGTCGCCGAGCTTGGCCAGGAGCGGGGCCCGCTGGGGGGCGATGCCGACCAGGCCGTCCCAGGCGGGGACGGAGGCGTAGGTGGCGGGCTCGTCGAGGAGCTGCTCCTGAGGGGTCAGCAGGCTGCAGTGAAAGGTCTGTTCCACGAAGGTCTCCGAAGGCCTGGCGGGCTGGTGGGTGAGATTGTAGGGTGAGCGGAGGCGCTGTCAAAAACCCTCACGACCAACGCGAAAGGATGCACGATGAAGCTTTTGCCCTGGGGCGAACTTGCGTGGGCGTTGGTGGTGATCTTCGGACCTTTCGGGGTAGCATGGGCGGACATGGATGCGAAGGTCGAGCCGGCCAAGGGCGATCTGTTCGTCAGCCCGCGAGGGAGCGATGCGTTGAGCGGAAAGAGCGAGGCGGAGGCGATGGCGAGCATCGGGGCGGCGTTGGAAAAACTGCGTCAGGATCGCAAGGCCCATCCGGTCGACAAGGGCATGGCGAGGACGATCTGGCTGGCGGGTGGGCGATACGAGCTGGCCGAGCCGCTGACCTTTACGCTGGGGGATGACCTGACCGTGCTGGCGGCGCTGCCGGGGCAGAGGCCGGTGCTGGATGGGGGGAGCGTGATCACGGGCTGGACGCAGACGCAGGTGCACGGGCAGAGGGCTTGGGTGGCGGAGCTCCCGGAGGTCAGGGAAGGGAAGTGGGCTTTTCGACAGTTGTACGTCGATGGGGAGCCTCGCTCACAGCCTCGGGCGCCGGAGGAGGGGTTCTTCACGATGCAGGACGTGCCGGGGTTGCCCAAGTCGGCGACGTGGACGACGCAAGCGAAGAATGACGCGTTCACGGCCCGGCCGGGGATGTTCGGGCCGCTCAAGAACCTGACGGACGTGGAGGTGGTGGTTGTCCACTGGTGGATCGAGGAGCGATTCCCGATTGAGAGCTACGATCCGGCGACGCGGCTGGTTAAGCTCGGTCGCGTGAGCCGGGGGCCGTTGATCGACGATTCGCAGAAGACGTACGCGCGGTACTACCTGAACAATGTGTACGAGAAGCTGCGCCAGCCGGGGCAGTGGTACCTGGATCGGCCGGCGGGAAAGCTCATTTACCTGCCGCGTCCGGGGGAGGAAGTAGACAAGACGCGCGTGACGGCGCCGCGGTTGCTGCAACTGGTCAAGATTGTCAGCGATCCGGAGAAGGGGAAGTTCGTGCGCGGGATCAAGCTGCGAGGGCTGACGCTGGCGAACACGGACTGGCGGCATCCTGGAGAGGACGGGATGGCGCTCGAGGGCGTGAACAAGCGGTACGGCCGGGGGAACGCGGCGGCGGCGCCGCAGGCAGCGTGCGACGTGCCTGGGGCGGTGTTCCTGATAGGGGCGAAGGACTGCGCGATCGAGGATTGCACGATCGAGAACGTCGGTGGGTACGGCGTGGAGATCTCGGACGGGTGCACGGGCAATCGCGTGGTGGGCTGCGAGTTGAGAAACCTAGGAGCTGGCGGGATCAAGATCTGCGGGACGATCGCGAGCGAGCCGGCGTGGGGACGAACAAGCGGGAATCGCATCACCGACGGCCGCATCCACCACGGCGGGCGCATCTTCCACAGCGGCATCGGCGTGCTGGCGATGCACACCTTCGACAACATGATCGCCCACAACGAGATTCATGACCTTTTCTACACGGGCATCTCGGTGGGCTGGTCGTGGGGCTATGGGCCGAGCGTGACGTGCAATAATCTCATCGAGAAGAACCGCATCTACAACATCGGGCTCGGCCTGCTCAGCGACATGGGCGGGATCTACACGCTGGGGGTGCAGCCGGGCACGGTGATCCGGGGGAATCTGATCCACGACGTACAGAAGGCCAACTACGGCGGCTGGGGGATCTATCTGGATGAGGGATCGAGCCACATCCTGGTGGAGAACAACATCGCCTATGACACCAACGGCGAGGCGTTCCACCAGCACTACGGGCGGGAGAACATTTTGCGGAACAACATCTTCGCCTTCGGTCAGGAGGGCGTGATCGCCTTCTCGCGGGCGGAGGAGCACAACGGGTTGACGCTCGAACGAAATATCCTGGTGACGCGAGGGGCGATGATGTTCAAGGCGGGGTATCGCAATGATATGAACCCGGTCCGGCACATCTCGGACCTGAACCTGATGTGGGACGTGGACGGGCAGCCGCTGAAGTTCGGGAAGGAGGGCACGCCCGTGGATCTGACGGCCTGGCAAGATCAGCACGGCATGGATCGCCATTCGCTGGTGGCGGATCCGAAGTTCGCGGACCTCGATAAACGCGACTTTACGCTGGCGGCGGATTCGCCGGTGTTTAAGTTGGGGTTTAAGGCGATTGACATGTCGGACGTCGGGCCGCGGCCGGCGGGCAAGCGCGACTAAGCCACGGCGCTGGGGACGCGCAGGTGCTGGCGGAGGAATTGACCCGTGTAGGAGCGGGGATTCTCGGCCACAGCTTCGGGGGGGCCGGCGGCGACGAGGGTGCCGCCCTTGTCACCGCCCTCGGGGCCGAGGTCGATGATCCAGTCGGCGCACTTGATGACGTCGAGGTTGTGCTCGATCACCACGACGGTGTTGGATTGGTCGGCGAGGCGGCCGAGGACTTCCAGGAGCTTGTGAATGTCGGCGAAGTGCAGGCCGGTGGTCGGTTCGTCCAGGACGTAGAGGGTGTGGCCGGTGGGACGTTTGCCCAGCTCGGTGGCGAGCTTGACGCGCTGGGCCTCACCGCCGGAGAGGGTGGTCGAGGCCTGTCCGAGGTGGATGTAAGAGAGGCCCACGTCGTTGAGGGCGGCGAGCAGTTGCGTGATGCGGCTGAAGTTCTCGAAGAAGGAGAGAGCTTCCTCCACGGTCATGTTCAGGACGTCGGCGATGGACTTGCCGCGATACTTGACCTCGAGCGTCTGGCGGTTGTAGCGGGTGCCCTTGCACTCCTCGCAGGTGACGTAGACGTCGGGCAGGAAGTGCATCTCGATCTTCTTGGTGCCCTGGCCCTGGCAGGCTTCGCAGCGGCCACCCTTGACGTTGAAGGAGAACCGGCCGGGCTTGTAGCCGCGGATCTTGGCCTCCTTGCTCTGGGTGAAGAGCTCACGGACGAGGTCGAAGACGCCGGTGTAGGTCGCGGGATTGGATCGCGGGGTGCGGCCGATGGGGGATTGATCGACCTCGATGATACGGTCGACGCCCTTGAGCCCCCCTACCGAGTCGTGGTCGCCGGGTTTTTCGCGCGAGCCGAGAAGCTCACGCTTGGCGGCGCGGAGGAGGATCTGGTTGACCAGCGTGCTCTTGCCCGAGCCCGAGACGCCGGTGACGCAGACGATGCCGCCGAGGGGGATCGGGACGTCGATATTGCGCAGGTTGTTCTGGCGGGCGCCCTTGATGACGATCGGCTTGGTGTGGTTGAGCTTGCGGCGGGTGGCGGGGACGGGGATGACCTTTTCGCCGCGAAGGTACTGGCCGGTGAGGGAGTCGCGGCACGCCAGGATGTCGTCGAGGGTGCCCTGGGCGACGATCCGGCCGCCGTGTTTGCCAGGGCCGGGGCCGATGTCCAGGACGTGGTCGGCGGCGCGGATGGTGTCCTCGTCGTGCTCGACGACCAGAACGGTGTTGCCGATGTCGGTCAGGTGACGAAGTGTGCTGATGAGGCGTTCGTTGTCGCGCTGGTGCAGGCCGATGGTGGGTTCGTCCAGGACGTAGCAGCAGCCGACGAGGCCGCTGCCAACCTGGGTGGCCAGGCGGATGCGTTGGCTCTCGCCCCCGGAAAGCGAACCCGTCGTTCGACTCAGACTCAGGTAGCTCAGGCCGACGCTGAGCATGAAGCCCAGGCGGGCGCGGACCTCCTTGATGATCGGGGCGGCGATGGACTGCTGCTCGGTGGTCAGCGAGAGGTGGTCGAAGAAGTCGGCCGCCTGCTCGATGGTCATGGCGGTGACGTCGTGGATGTCGAGCAGGCCCTGGCGGGCGAAGCGCTTTTCGCCGACGTGGGCGTCGACGACGGCCGCCGGGACGCGGTCGGGGTCCACTTTGATCAAGACGTGCATGGCCTGCGGCTTGAGGCGCGTGCCGTGGCAGTCCTCGCAGGGGGCCTCGGACTGGTACTGATGGAGGCGGGCCTTGACGTACTCGCTCTCAGTATTCTGCCAGCGGCGCACGAGGTTGGGGACGACGCCCTCGAAGTGGGCGCTGTAGGTCGAGACGTCCTTGGACGTCGTGCCGTACAGGAGCAGGCGGCGGTCGTTCTTGGATAGATCCGCGAAGCGGGTGTCGAGGTCGACCTTGAAGTACTTGCCGAAGCGGCGGAGCAGACGGTTGTAGTAGATGTTCATCTGCCGGCCGTTGGTCTTCCAGGGCTCGACGGCCCCCTCGGCCAGGGTCAGCGTGGGGTCCGGCACGATCAGGTCCTCATCGAACTCGAGGACATTGCCCAGGCCGCTGCACTTGGGGCAGGCGCCGTGGGGGCTGTTGAAGGAGAAGAGGCGCGGCTCAAGCTCCTCCAGGCTGCACTCGGGGTGGGCGGGGCAGGAGAAGCGCTCGCTGTAGAGCTGGTCTGTCCAATCACCCGTCTCCCCTTCCGGGGGTTGGGTGCTGACGATGACCAATCCCTCGGCAAGCTTGAGGGCGAGCTCGATGGACTCGGCCACGCGGGTGCGGACGGCGCCGTCGGGGTCGTCGTGCTTGATGACGATACGGTCGACCACAGCCTCGATGTCGTGGGCTTGGTAGCGTTCCTTGGCCGTGGAGAGCGGCGTGCCGCCCTTGAGCTCGCGGAGGTCGAGGATCTTGCCGTCGAGGCGGGCGCGGACGAAACCCTGGTGGACCATGGCCTCGAAGATCTCTTTATGGTGGCCCTTCTTGCCGCGGACCAGGGGGCTCAGGACCATCAGGCGCGTGCCGTCGGGCTGGGCCATCACGCGGTCGATGATCTGGGCGGCCGACTGGCCCTGGATGGGGCGGCCGCAGGTCTTGCCTTTTTCGTCGACATGCCAGCAGTGCGGGGCGCCGATGCGGGCGAAGAGCAGACGCAGGTAGTCGTAGATCTCGGTGGTGGTGGCCACCGTGGAACGCGGGTTGTGCGAGGCGGATCGCTGCTCGATGGCGATCGTCGGCGGCAGGCCCTCGATGGATTCGATGTTAGGTTTCTGGAGCTGGTCGAGGAACTGACGCGCGTAGGCGGAGAGACTCTCGACGTACTTGCGCTGGCCCTCGGCGTAGATGGTGTCGAAGGCGAGGCTGCTCTTGCCTGAGCCGGACAGGCCCGTGACCACGACGAGCTGGTCGCGGGGGATATCGACGTCGATGCCCTGGAGGTTGTGCTCACGGGCGCCACGGATGCGGATGAGGCTGGGGGGCATACGAGGCCATTGTAGCGGGGGATGCGGGGGAAAAAGAGCGGGTTGATTCCTGCCTGAGGTCCATGTGGCTTGCGGGAGAATTGTCGCGGCTGTATGAATGAGATTCCGTGGTGTTAACTGAGTATTGAACACGGCATCGAGTCCCGGGGAAGGAAAGGCGAATCATGGCCATCAAAGTGCTCCTGGACACGGACATCGGCTCGGACGTCGACGACGCGATCTGTCTGGCGTACCTGCTGGCGAACCCGGCGTGCGAGCTGCTGGGGATCACGACGGTGACGGGGGAAGCGGTCGAGCGAGCCAAGATGGCGTCGGCGCAGTGCAAGATGGCCAAGCAAGACGTGCCGATCTATCCGGGGTGCGAGCGGCCGATCTTTGTAGAGCAGAAACAGGTGACGGCCCCGCAGGCGACGGCGCTGACGCGATGGCCGCACGAGAAGGAGTTCCCCAAGGGCGAGGCGATCGAGTTCATGCGGCGGACGATCCGCAAGCATCCGGGGGAGGTGACGCTGCTGGCGATCGGGCCGTTGACGAATGTGGCGGCGCTGTTCATGGCCGACCAAGAGATCCCGTCGTTGCTGCGGAGTCTGGTGCTCATGAATGGGATGTTTACTCGGCGGGTGGCGAACTGGGGGCCGCGGGAATGGAACGCGTTCGGCGATCCGGCGGCGACGGGGATTGTCTACCAGGCGCCGGTCAAGAAATTCCAGGCGGTGGGGATCGACGTGACGGCGGGCGTGACGATGCCCCCGGAAGAAGTCCGTAAGCGCTTTGACGTGCCGATGCTCCGGCCGGTGCGTGATTTCGCGGAGGTGTGGTTCCAGCACTATCCGGTGATGTACTTCCACGACCCGCTGGCGGCGGCGGTGATCTTCGACGACCAGATCTGCGGGTTCGACCGCGGGAAGGTGGACGTCGAGCTGACCAGCGAGCGGCTGGCGGGGTACACCTACTGGAAGGCTGATCCCCAGGGGCCGCACGAGGTGGCGCTGCGGGTCGATGGGCAGCGGTTCTTTGACCACTTCTTCTCGTTCTTCAAGGCATAGCGAGGCTTGACGTGCCCGCGGTGATGGATCTTGTGGTGCCCGTGCG